>NZ_JAKUFF010000093.1:0-14651 GCF_022663305.1 Bacillus cereus group sp. BfR-BA-01408
CAACCGGCCCAACGGGAATAACAGGTACAAGTATCACGGCGACGTATGCATTTGCAAATAATACGTCGGGTTCAGCGATATCGGTACTTCTTGGTGGAACGAATGTCCCGCTTCCAAATAATCAAAACATCGGTCCAGGAATTACTGTTTCTGGTGGAAATACAGTATTTACGGTTGCAAATGCTGGGAATTATTATATTTCATATACGATTAATATAACGGCTTCATTATTAGTCAGTTCTCGTATTACAATTAATGGAGCACCACTTGCTGGAACGATCAATTCTCCTGCGTTAGCAACGACATCATTTAGCGCAACAATTATTACAACTCTTGCAGCAGGAGATGCTATTAGTTTGCAACTATTTGGTTTGTTAGCTGTTGCAACATTATCAACAACTACACCAGGAGCTGTGTTAACGATAATAAGATTAAGCTAAATAATAACTCTCTTACTTTTTTAGATTAGGAGAGTTTATACATATAATAAGAAGTTAATGAAGTAAAGCATAGTTATACAAAAGTCAGAATATTATGATTGTAACGTTATGGTGACTATAATATAATGAAAACAACCTCATGAATGAACATTCATTTATTTTTATGTATTTGAAGGGGGAATGAAGATGGAAAAACCATGGTTGAAAAATTATCCAGAGGAAATTCCAAGTACAATTTCTTATGATATTCAGCCGCTTCATAAATATGTAGAACAGATGGCTTCTCGCTACCCAGAAAAGAAAGCGCTTCACTTTTTGGGGAAGGATATTACATTTTCAGACTTTCATGATAAGGTGAAGAGATTTGCAAATTATCTTCAAAAGCTCGGTGTGGAAAAGGGTGATCGAGTTGCTATTATGTTGCCGAACTGTCCGCAAGCTGTAATTGGTTATTACGGTACATTACTTGCAGGAGGTATCGTAGTACAAACAAATCCACTATATACAGAAAGAGAATTAGAATATCAGCTTCATGACTCGGGAGCAAAAGTCATTCTTTGCCTCGATTTAGTATTTCCAAGAGTGACGAATGTTCAATCTGTTACAAAATTTGAGCATATTATCGTAACGCGTATTGCGGACTTTTTACCCTTCCCTAAAAATCTATTGTATCCATTTGTGCAGAAAAAACAGTCGAATTTAGTTGTGAAAGTATCAGAGAGTGAAACGATTCATCTTTGGAACTCAGTAGAAAAAGAAGTGAATACGGATGTTGAAGTGCCTTGTGATCCTGAAAATGATTTAGCTCTTTTACAGTACACAGGAGGAACAACTGGATTTCCGAAGGGTGTTATGTTAACGCATAAAAACCTCGTTTCTAACACTTTGATGGGAGTTCAATGGTTATATAATTGCAAAGAAGGAGAAGAAGTCGTTCTTGGGGTTCTTCCATTTTTCCACGTGTACGGCATGACGGCTGTCATGAATTTAAGTATTATGCAAGGATACAAAATGGTTCTTATTCCAAAATTTGATATGAAAATGGTTTTTGAAGCGATTAAGAAGCATAAAGTGACATTATTTCCAGGGGCACCAACTATTTATATCGCTCTTTTAAATAGCCCGCTTTTAAAAGAATACGATATATCTTCTATTCGTGCTTGTATTAGTGGATCAGCACCACTGCCAGTAGAAGTACAGGAAAAGTTCGAAACAGTTACAGGGGGCAAACTAGTAGAGGGATATGGTTTAACAGAATCATCTCCAGTTACACATAGTAATTTTTTATGGGAAAAGCGAGTGCCAGGTAGCATTGGAGTTCCGTGGCCAGATACAGAAGCAATGATTATGTCGCTTGAAACTGGTGAGGCATTACCACCGGGAGAAATCGGTGAAATTGTAGTAAAAGGTCCTCAAATTATGAAAGGATATTGGAATAAGCCAGAAGAAACAGCAGCTGTACTGCAAGATGGATGGCTCCATACAGGCGATGTTGGCTATATGGATGAAGATGGCTTTTTCTATGTGAAAGATCGTAAGAAAGATATGATTGTTGCGAGTGGATTTAATGTGTATCCTCGTGAAGTAGAAGAAGTATTATATGAGCATGAAAAAGTGCAAGAAGTAGTGACGATTGGAGTTCCCGATCCATACCGAGGAGAGACAGTTAAAGCGTTTGTTGTGTTAAAAGAAGGTACAGAGTGTTCTGAGGAAGAATTAAATCAGTTTGCTCGTAAATATTTAGCGGCCTATAAAGTGCCGAAAGTATATGAGTTTAGAGATGAACTGCCGAAAACGACAGTCGGAAAAATTTTACGCCGTGTCCTAATTGATGAAGAGAAAAGAAAGAATGAGGATGAGCAAACGGGCTAAGGCCCTTTCTTTTTGAAAAAATAGGATTGACACTTTTCTAAATAGTCAGTATTATAAGAATATGAATGACTATTCATTCAGTCATCTTCTTGAAGGGGACAGTAAAGTGAAGAAAAATAGACCGAAATACAATCAAATTATTGATGCGGCAGTCATTGTGATTGCGGAGAATGGGTACCATCAAGCGCAAGTTTCTAAAATAGCAAAGCAAGCTGGGGTAGCGGATGGTACGATTTATTTATATTTTAAAAATAAAGAAGATATATTAATATCCTTATTCCAAGAGAAGATGGGAGAATTTGTCGAAACAATTCGTCAAAAAACAGCAGGAATTGAAAGCGCTGTATCGAAGTTATTCATGTTGGTAGAAACGCACTTCTTGCTGTTGTCACAAAATGATCCTCTTGCTATCGTTACGCAATTAGAGCTAAGACAGTCCAATCAAGAATTACGCCTAAAAATAAATGAAGTATTAAAAGGCTACTTACAAGTTATGGATGAGATTTTAGAGACAGGTATAAAGCAAGGTGAATTTCGAGCGGATTTAAATGTTCGCGTGGCAAGACAAATGATCTTTGGAACAGTAGATGAAGTTGTGACCAATTGGGTAATGAGCGATCATAAGTATGATCTGGTCGCACTTTCAAAAACGGTACATGGGCTACTTATTGCAGCTTGTGGTTATCGTCAATAATGGGAGGGATCATGTTGAAATTCCTATCTGTAAGAGTTGAAGATCATATCGCGGTGGCTACGTTAAATCATGCGCCAGCTAACGCGATGTCTTCACAAGTTATGCATGACGTTACTGAATTAATTGATCAAGTGGAGAAGGATGATAACATTCGTGTTGTTGTTATTCACGGTGAAGGGCGTTTCTTCTCGGCGGGAGCAGATATTAAAGAATTTACATCTGTTACTGAAGCGAAGCAAGCGACTGAATTAGCGCAGCTTGGACAAGTTACGTTTGAGCGCGTTGAAAAATGTTCAAAACCAGTTATCGCGGCAATTCATGGAGCGGCACTTGGCGGCGGCCTTGAGTTTGCTATGTCTTGCCACATGCGCTTTGCAACTGAAAGTGCAAAACTTGGTTTACCTGAATTAACACTTGGATTAATTCCTGGATTTGCAGGTACACAGCGATTACCACGTTATGTTGGGAAAGCGAAAGCTTGTGAAATGATGTTAACAAGTACACCGATTACTGGTGCAGAAGCATTAAAATGGGGACTAGTTAACGGAGTTTTTGCTGAAGAAACATTTTTAGATGATACGCTTAAAGTTGCAAAACAGATTGCTGGAAAAAGCCCAGCGACGACTCGTGCTGTACTAGAGTTATTGCAAACGACGAAATCGTCTCATTATTATGAAGGTGTACAACGCGAAGCTCAAATCTTTGGTGAAGTATTTACGAGTGAAGATGGAAGAGAAGGTGTAGCAGCGTTTTTAGAAAAACGTAAGCCTTCATTTAGCGGCAGGTAGTTTAATTATTTTTTTAATATAAATTAACAGAAAATTAGAATTGATAGAATCTTTCTGAAAAACAAGGGGGTAAATGGAATGAACATCTACGTACTCATGAAACGAACATTTGATACAGAAGAAAAAATCGTAATTAAAAACGGTGCAATTTACGATGGCGAAGCGGAATTCATCATCAACCCTTACGATGAATATGCAATTGAAGAAGCAATTCAAGTAAGAGACGCACAAGGTGGAGAAGTTACTGTCGTAACAGTTGGTGGCGAAGATAGCGAGAAAGAACTTCGTACGGCGTTAGCGATGGGCTGCGATAAAGCGGTATTAATTAATATTGAAGATGATGTAGAAAATGGTGACCAGTTCACGACTGCAAAAGTGCTTGCTGAATATTTAAAAGATAAAGATGCAGATTTAATTTTAGGCGGAAACGTTGCAATTGATGGTGCATCTGGACAAGTTGGCCCGCGTGTAGCTGAAGCGTTAAATATTCCGTATGTAACGACAATTACAAAACTTGCAATTGACGGTAAAAACGTGAAGATTGAGCGTGATGTTGAAGGCGATACAGAAGTGATTGAAACTTCATTGCCAGTATTAGTAACAGCACAACAAGGTTTAAATGAACCACGTTATCCATCGCTTCCAGGTATTATGAAAGCGAAGAAAAAGCCACTAGAAGAATTAGAATTAGATGATTTAGATTTAGAAGAAGATGATGTGGAAGCAAAGACAAAAACAATTGAAATCTATTTGCCTCCTAAGAAAGATGCAGGAAAAGTGTTACAAGGCGAGCTGCAAGATCAAGTAAAAGAACTTGTATCGTTGCTCCATACAGAAGCGAAAGTAATCTAATAAAATACGAAATTATATATGCAGGAGGGAAAATCTATGGCTCGTAAAGTATTAGTAATGGGTGAAGTTCGTGATGGATCGCTACGTAACGTTTCATTTGAAGCGGTAGCAGCAGCAAAAACAATTGCAGAAGGCGGTGAAGTAGTAGGTCTTCTAGTTGGAGACAGCGTTGCCTCTTTTGCAAATGAGTTGATTCATTACGGTGCAGATCGCGTTGTGACAGTTGAAAATGATAAATTAAAATCATATACATCTGATGGGTATGCACAAGCATTTTTAGCTGTATATGCTGAAGAAAATCCAGAAGGTATTGTATTTGGACATACAGCACTTGGTAAAGATTTATCACCAAAATTAGCAGCGAAGCTTGAAGCTGGTCTAGTTTCTGACGTAACTGCTTTAGAAGTTGAAGGTGGAAATGTTATCTTTACTCGTCCAATTTACTCTGGTAAAGCGTTTGAGAAGAAGATTGTAACAGACGGCATCTTATTTGCGACAGTGCGTCCAAATAACATCGCAACGCTTGAAAAAGATGAGTCTCGCAGTGGTGACGTGTCTTCTATTACAGTAGATGTGAAAGACTTACGTACAATCATTCAAGATGTCGTCCGTAAGACGGCAGAGGGCGTTGATCTTTCTGAAGCAAAAGTTATTATCGCTGGCGGACGCGGTGTGAAGAGTGAAGAAGGATTCAAGCCATTAAAAGAGTTAGCTGACGTATTAGGCGGCGCTGTTGGAGCATCTCGTGGTGCTTGTGACGCTGAGTATTGCGATTACTCATTACAAATTGGTCAAACTGGTAAAGTTGTTACACCAGACCTGTACATTGCATGTGGTATTTCTGGTGCGATTCAGCATTTAGCTGGTATGTCTAACTCAAAAATAATCGTTGCGATCAATAAAGATCCAGAAGCAAGTATTTTCAAAGTAGCTGACTACGGTATTGTTGGCGATCTATTTGAAGTTGTACCTCTTTTAACAGAAGAGTTTAAAAAGTTAAAAGTACATTCATGATTTGAGTACCCTTGAGTTCCAAGTGAAGTACCCCTATATATAGAAAAAGGTGAGAGATCCCCTGTCTCTCATCTTTTTAGTATGTAATCCGTATTTTTATATAGTATAAAGGAACACTTTTTTGTTACAATACATAACGATACATATTATTCGCCACGTATATAAGTTAATGATATACTCTTGGTAGAATATACTTGAAGGAGGAAATAAAATGGCAATTGTAAACGCAAATGACCAAAGCTTCGCAGCTGAAACTAGCGAAGGTGTTGTATTATTAGATTTCTGGGCACCTTGGTGTGGACCTTGTAAAATGATCGCTCCTGTATTAGAGGAAATTGATGCAGAACTAGGCGAAAAAGTAAAAGTAGTAAAAGTAGACGTGGATGAAAATCAAGAAACTGCTCGTCAATTCGAAGTAATGAGCATTCCAGCTCTTTTCGTATTAAAAGACGGTAAAGTAGTTGATCAAGCGTTAGGTTACAAACCGAAAGAAGCGTTAGTGGAATTAGTTTCTAAACACTTCTAAAATAAAAGGGCTACCATTTGGTAGCTTTTTTTATTTTCCTTTTTTACACCTTTCCGTTACAATAAAAGAACGTATGTTGGGTGTTTTGGCATAGTATGTTTTCATGTGAAAATAAAAATGCTAAGCATGTAGAAATGGAGGGTAACGAGTGCACGAACATTTAAAAGAGAAATTGGCTATTTTACCAGATCAACCTGGTTGTTATTTAATGAAAGATAAGCAAGGAACGGTTATATATGTCGGAAAGGCAAAAGTGCTTAAAAATCGTGTGCGCTCGTACTTTACTGGTTCGCATGACGGGAAAACACTTCGGCTAGTAGGAGAAATTGTAGATTTTGAATATATTGTAACCTCCTCAAATCTAGAGGCTCTCATTTTAGAGTTGAACTTAATAAAAAAGCATGATCCAAAATATAACATTCAATTAAAAGATGATAAAACATATCCTTTTATTAAAATTACAGCTGAGAAACAACCACGATTACTTATTACGAGAAATGTAAAAAAGGATAAGGGAAAGTATTTTGGTCCTTATCCGAATGCACAATCAGCTCATGAAACGAAAAAACTGCTAGATCGTATGTATCCGCTTCGTAAGTGCTCAAATATGCCCGATAAAGTTTGTTTATATTATCATATGGGTCAATGTTTAGCGCCTTGTGTGAAAGAAGTGACGGAAGAACAAAACAAGGAAATTGTAGATGAAATTATTAAGTTTTTAACTGGTGGGCATAAAGAAGTTCGTTCAGAATTAGAAACAAAAATGTATGAAGCTTCAGAGAAACTAGAGTTTGAACGTGCAAAAGAGTTACGTGATCAAATCGCTCATATCGATGCGATTATGGAAAAACAAAAGATGATTATGAGTGATTTAGTGGATCGTGATGTGTTTGGGTATGCAGTTGATAAAGGGTGGATGTGTGTTCAAGTTTTCTTCGTTCGAAAAGGAAAGCTAATCGAACGTGATGTTTCTATGTTTCCAATCTACGACGAACCAGAAGAGGGATTCTTAACGTTTATCGGTCAATTTTATGAAAACAGCAGTCATTTTAAGCCGAAGGAAATCGTCGTTCCAGGAAGTATCGATTCAGAATTAGTAGAACGCTTTTTAGAAGTGGAAGCGACACAGCCGAAACGCGGTAAGAAAAAAGATCTTGTAGAACTGGCAAATAAAAATGCGAAGATTGCTCTTGAAGAGAAATTCTATTTAATTGAGCGCGATGAAGAGCGAACGATTAAAGCTGTAGAGAATTTAGGGAAGCGGCTCGGAATTGAAACGCCTCATCGTATTGAAGCGTTTGATAACTCAAATATTCAAGGCACAAATCCTGTTTCTGCAATGATTGCTTTTATTGATGGGAAACCAGCTAAGAAAGAATACAGGAAATATAAAATTAAAACGGTTCAAGGGCCAGATGATTATGAGTCTATGAGAGAAGTTGTGAGACGCCGTTATACAAGGGCACTGAAAGAGAACTTACCTTTACCAGATTTAATCATTATTGATGGCGGAAAAGGCCATCTGGCGGCTGCAAGTGATATTCTAGAAAATGAGCTCGGTTTATATATTCCGATGGCAGGTCTTGTGAAAGATGACAAACATAAAACATCCCATTTAATTATTGGGGATCCACCTGAACCTGTGATGCTTGAGAGAAATAGCCAAGAATTTTATTTATTGCAGCGCATTCAAGATGAGGTGCATCGATTTGCAATTACATTCCATCGTCAATTACATGGGAAATCTGTCATTCAATCGGCACTCGATGATATTCCTGGAATTGGAGATAAACGAAAAAAGATATTGTTAAAACATTTCGGATCGCTAAAAAAGATGAAAGAGGCTTCTGTAACAGAATTTGTCGAAGCGGGTATGCCGAAAAATGTCGCAGAGACGATTTATACTTATTTAGCGGATAAGAAGACGTTGTAGTTTACAACGTCTTCTATTTTTTGGTATAATTTCTGAAGATTTAAAATAAATTCAAATGAATGAAAATGCAAAAAGTCAACTAAACTGATATGTCTAGTTGACTGCGGGTAATGCTACACTTCAATGAGATCTTTTATATCCCATTTTACAAGAAATGTAATAGAGTCTGAACGTTTTTTCTTTTCTTCGTAGGACTCTGCAACGACGTTTCGTTGCTTTTGAATTTGTTCAGCGATGAACCCAGCTTCTAATTGATAAGAAGAATGTCTTTTTTGTTTTTGACGTTCAGCGATGAGTGTGCCTTTAAGTTGGAACTGCATTTCACGACGCTTATGTTCAATAATGCTTAAAGTGCCCCAGCCAGCTTTTTCAAAGAACTGAATGACTTCTTCAATTGTGTCTAGTGGATATTTTCTTGCAAGGTTTCTACCGGACCAGTATAAAATACCATCTAGATCGTTACCGATTAAATCAGGTAGTAATTCTTCACGTAGCAATTCGTAAGCGAAGGCGTTCAATGAAACATCTTCTAAAGATGTTGTATCGATTGTATTTTTACTCACAATATTCCCCTCTTTCTATAGGGATTATTATATAACATTTCTCATTTATAAAAACAGATTTTTCTTTGGGAAAATCTGAATATATAAGAAGAAAAAAAGAATTGGCAAATTATATGCAAATTATGTATACGTTTTCTTGACGCTTCGACAAAAATAGGAGTAAAATGAACTTGGTATCAAATTATGCTGAAATATTTCGAATAATTTTTTCAGTTTTTCTTATGCCAATAGTGAAAAAACATTATTGCCATAAACTAATCTGAAAACAGCAGTCAATCATTCAAGGGGGGTAATGGGGACATGAAAGGCCGCGAGTATACGTTTCGTAAGTGGCACTCATTAATGGGGGTCATCCCGGTTGGTGTCTTTTTGACGCAACATTTAATTGTAAACAACTTTGCAACACGAGGAGCAGAGGCTTTTAACAAAGCTGCAGGCTTTATGGAGCTCCTTCCATTCCGGTATGCGCTAGAAATTTTCATTATCTTTTTACCAATACTGTACCATGCTATATATGGTTTATATATTGCATTTACAGCTAAGAACAATGCGGTTTCTTACGGTTATTTCCGTAACTGGATGTTCGTCTTCCAAAGAATTTCAGGTATCGTTACACTGATTTTCATTTCTTGGCACGTCTGGGAAACTCGTATTCAAGCAGCGTTAGGTAAAGAGGTAAACTATGATATGATGGCAGATATTTTAAACAATCCAGCTATGTTTGCATTCTACTTAGTTGGTGTTGTTTCAACAATTTTCCACTTTGCAAATGGACTATGGACATTCTGCATCAGCTGGGGAATTACAGTATCTCCACGTTCACAAAGAATCTCTACTTATGTAACATTAGCTATTTTCTTAGGTCTATCTTATGTAGGTGTGAGTGCATTATTAGCGTTCATCGATCCACAGCTAGCAAACCAGTAAGGAGTGGGAGAGCATGAAAGGGAAACTTATAGTAGTCGGCGGTGGCTTGGCTGGCTTAATGGCAACGATTAAAGCGGCGGAAGCAGGAGTAAATGTTGAACTGTTCTCTTTAGTACCAGTAAAACGTTCGCATTCTGTATGTGCCCAAGGTGGAATTAACGGTGCCGTAAATACGAAAGGTGAAGGGGATTCTCCATGGATCCACTTTGACGATACAATTTATGGTGGGGACTTCTTAGCGAACCAACCACCAGTTAAAGCAATGTGTGAAGCAGCACCTGGTATCATTCATTTAATGGACCGTATGGGTGTTATGTTCAACCGTACGGAAGAAGGACTTCTTGATTTCCGTCGTTTTGGTGGAACGCAACATCACCGTACAGCATTTGCTGGTGCAACAACTGGACAGCAATTACTATACGCATTAGATGAGCAAGTACGTCGTCACGAAGTAGCAGGACTTGTAACGAAATATGAAGGTTGGGATTTCTTACGAGCTGTTATTGATGATGAAGGTGTGTGCCGAGGAATCGTTGCACAAGACTTACAAACTATGGAGATTAGAAGTTTCCGAGCTGATGCCGTGATTATGGCAACAGGGGGCCCTGGTATCATCTTCGGAAAATCAACAAACTCCATTATCAATACAGGTACAGCAGCTTCTGCTGTATATCAACAAGGCGCATATTATGCAAACGGTGAGTTCATTCAAATTCACCCAACGGCAATTCCTGGAGACGATAAATTACGTCTGATGAGTGAATCTGCACGTGGTGAAGGTGGACGTGTTTGGACATATAAAGATGGTAAACCATGGTACTTCTTAGAAGAAAAATATCCGGCTTACGGAAACCTTGTACCTCGTGATATCGCAACGCGTGAAATCTTTGATGTTTGCGTAGAGCAAAAACTAGGTATTAACGGTGAAAACATGGTGTACTTAGATCTTTCTCATAAAGATCCGAAAGAACTAGATATTAAACTTGGTGGAATTATTGAAATCTATGAGAAATTTACAGGTGACGATCCTCGTAAACTACCAATGAAAATCTTCCCAGCTGTTCACTATTCAATGGGCGGGCTATGGGTTGATTATAAGCAGATGACAAGCATTCCAGGTTTATTTGCAGCAGGTGAGTGTGATTATTCTATGCACGGTGGTAACCGTCTTGGCGCGAACTCACTGTTATCAGCAATTTACGGTGGTATGGTAGCAGGACCAAATGCAATTGAATATATGAAAGGTCTTTCTAAATCATCAGATGCCGTTTCATCTACTGTGTATGAACAAAATGAATTAATCGAAACAGAGAAATTTAACAATATTTTAACGCTTGATGGTAACGAAAATGCGTATGTTCTTCATAAAGAGCTTGGAGAATGGATGACAGATAACGTTACAGTAGTTCGTGAAAATAAAAAATTATTAGAAACAGATGCAAAAATTGAAGAGTTAATGGCTCGCTACAAACGTATTAACATTAACGATACAGCGAGATGGAGCAACCAAGGTGCTTCATTTACACGCCAACTTGCAAATATGTTTGAATTAGCACGTGTTATTACAATTGGCGCATATAACCGTAATGAGAGCCGTGGGGCGCATTACAAACCTGAATTCCCAAATCGTGATGATGCAAACTTCTTAAAAACTACGATGGCGAAATTTGAAGGAGAAGGAAATGCACCGGCATTCCATTACGAAGACGTGGATATTTCATTAATTAAACCACGTAAACGTGATTATTCTTCAAAACACGATGTAGCTGCTAAGAGTGAAGAGAAGGGGGATAAACAACATGTCTGAGAAAACAATCCGCCTCATCATTACGAGACAAGACGGACCAGATGCGCAAGCGTTTGACCAAGAGTTTGAAATTCCGTATCGTCCGAATATGAATATTATTTCGGCGCTTATGGAAATTCGTCGTAATCCTGTCGATGCAAAAGGAAACAAAACAACTCCGATTGCATGGGATATGAACTGTTTAGAGGAAGTATGTGGTGCATGTTCGATGGTGATTAACGGAAAACCACGTCAATCATGTACAGCTCTTATCGATCAATTAGAACAACCAATTCGCTTAAAACCGATGAAGACATTCCCGGTTGTTCGTGACTTACAAGTTGACCGTAGTCGCATGTTTAATGCTCTAAAACGTGTTAAAGCTTGGATTCCAATTGATGGTACGTATGACTTAGGACCAGGACCAAGAATGCCTGAGAAGAAACGTCAATGGGCTTATGAGCTTTCAAAATGTATGACATGTGGTGTTTGCTTAGAATCATGTCCAAACGTAAATAGTAAATCGGACTTTATTGGACCAGCTCCGTTATCACAAGCTCGTCTATTCAACTCACATCCAACGGGTGAAATGCATAAAGCAGATCGCTTACGTGCAATTATGGGGGATGGAGGACTTGCAAACTGTGGTAACTCTCAAAACTGTGTGCAATCATGTCCAAAGGGTATTCCGTTAACAACTTCAATTGCGGCGTTAAACCGTGATACAACAATTCAATCGTTCAAAGATTTCTTTGGTAGCGACAATAACTATTAAAAAATATTGCCTCTTCATTTCGAAGGGGCAATATTTATAACTGTATTATTCTGTTTATTCTGTTTATTTTGAAGTGAAAAGGAGAGGGAACAATGAAGAGAATTTCTTATATTGAAGACTTTGAGCAATGGGAAAGTGGTTTTTCGTTTTACAATCCTGTAAAGGTTCGTTTTGGTGAAGTAGATATGTTTGGACATGTAAATAATGTCGTTGCCTTTACCTATTTTGAAGAAGCACGTATCGCATTGTTTAAAGAACTTGGATTTATGCAAGAATGGACGCATGAATCTTCAGAAACGATGATTGTTGTTGCGGATTTACAATGTAATTTTATTAAGCAAATATATTTTGATGAACAGTTGAAGGTGTATGTAAAAGCTGGATCAGTTGGAAATTCTTCATTAGATTTGCATTATATGGTGAAGAATGCAGAAGGAGAAGTTTGTTTAGTTGGTCGTGGAATGATGGTCCAAGCGTCGAAAAAAACGGGAAGAGGCGAACCGTGGCCTGAAGAGTGGAAGAAAAAATTAATACAATGATAGAGTGAAAGAAAAATAAGAGAGCAATTTGCTCTCTTATTTTTTGTCTTCCATCGCCTCTTCTAATGTTAAATGATGTTTATATATGTATGTAGCGTATGGATTTCCAACGTAGCGCAAATGCCACGGTTCATATGAGTATTCTGTTGTTTCTGTTTTATCTTCTAAATAACGAATGACAAAGCCAAATTCATGAGCATGTTTTGCAACCCATTTACCTTCGTTTGTCTCTCCAAAAATAGGCTCTAATTGGAATTTAGCAGATTTTGAACTAATATCCATTGCTAAACCAGTTTGATGTTCACTCGTACCGGGAATGGCACTTACTGAATCCGCCTCAGCTTTTCCTTGACGTCTAACGTATGTATCATGTAATGATTTTTGGCGTTTGTATGAACGATAACCAGATACAGCTGTAAGTTCAAGTCCTTCTTTCTTTGCCGCTTCAAACATATTTTCAAGCGCATCTGCAGCATCTTTGCGCAGCAATGTTTTTTCTTTATCTTTTGGACTAGTAAATGGTACGTTTGGTCTCGTTAAGTCTTCAGGTGTGTATCCGTCTGGTAGTTTTCGATGTTTATTAACTAATACAAGATTAGACTCTGGATTTGTTACAACGGAAAAATCATTGTCTAGCTTCTTTGCATTATGATCAGCTTTTGGAAAAGCAGGAATCTCTTCTTTTTGGTGGTTACTATGCTGTTGACTTTCGACAGCTTTCGCATTATTTTGTAGTGGTGATTTAGAACTAAAGTAAGCGAAAGAAGTGATACCGATTACAATAGTAGTGGCAGAAATAATAATTATCTTTTTCATGATGCCTTGTAATCACAGTCCTTTCTTAATAAAATGTGTATCGTTTCTTATTATAAGTCTAGTTTAATGAAAAAGAAATATAAGAGTCGTAACGTAATAGAAATGCAAAGAAAATGTCAGAAAATGTGTGAAATTGTAGTATTTTTTTATATAATTCATTTCTTGTCTTTCATGAAATTCATTTTTTATGTAATATATATACATAAGAAGATGTAGCGATTATCGAGAATAAAGAACTTCTTGTATAGACTAGGAGTGAATGGGAATGGATTTTGCAACACTTATTGGAATTATTTTAGGAGTAGTGGCGGTAGTAGTAGGAATGGTCGTCAAGGGCGCTGACGTAATGGCCTTAGTTAATCCTGCCGCAGCATTAATTATTTTCGTTGGTACATTTGCTGCAGTATGTATAGCATTTCCAATGAATCAATTAAAAAAGATTCCAAAATTATTTAAAGTTCTTTTTGGTTCTAATAAAAAAGATTTAAGTTATGAACAGTTGCTAGAATTGTTTGTTCATTGGACATCTGAAAGTAGAAAATACGGTATTTTGTCTTTAGAGCAGCAATTAGACAAAATTCAAGATGAATTTCTTTTGCGTGGTATGAAATTTGTGATTGATGGCGTATCTGCAGAAGATTTAGAACAAATTTTAGAAGCTGAATTAGAAGCAATTGAAGAAAGGCATGCAAAGGGAGCAGCAATTTTTTCTCAAGCTGGTACATATGCACCAACATTAGGGGTTTTAGGTGCTGTTATTGGTCTTGTAGCTGCACTTGGTAATTTAACTGATATTGAAAAGTTAGGTCACGCTATTTCGGGTGCATTTATTGCAACGATTTTTGGTATTTTCTCAGGTTATATACTATGGCATCCATTTGCAAATAAATTAAAGCAAAAATCTGCAGCTGAATTAGAGAAAAAACGTTTAATTATTGATTGTCTATTAATGTTACAAGAAGGTACATATCCGTTTATTATGAAGAACCGCATTTTAGGTGCACTTTCTGCAACTGAGCGCAAAAAGCTTGAAAAAGGGGCAGAAAAAAATGCGGAGTAAAAAAAATAGAAGAAGTAAAAAGAAAAAACACGAAGAACATATCGATGAAACTTGGCTAATCCCTTA
>NZ_JAKUFF010000094.1:0-14635 GCF_022663305.1 Bacillus cereus group sp. BfR-BA-01408
CTTTCTTAGCCTCAGCTTCTTGTGCCATTCTGGCCTTATCTTCTGGGCTTATATCATAAAGCGCACCACCAACTACACAAAGAATAACGGATGTAACTAAAGCAATTGTTAATTTTTTCTACTTGGTTTTAAACGCTTCACAAATAAAGAGATTAAAAGGCCTGCTGTAAGGATAAGGGAGGTTAATCCTCCTAATATACTAATTATCATAAATAAATTATTCATTTAATAAACCTTTCTTCTTACACATTTCAACTATTTCTACAGCCTCTAAATACTGCCTAGAAGTGTTTCTATCATTTTGTCCACTTAATACGCCCTCTTGAAGTAATGTTTCGGTAGATTGAGCCGTTTCACATTTATCTTTAGTTAATCCATTTTGTGAGCGTTCTTGCTCTCTATGATTTCTCTCAGCTTCATTTGCTTTTCTGTTTAAGTCCAAGCGGTATTCTGCATACTCTTCCATGTTCATCCCATCTTGCTCAGCTATTTTTTTTAGCGTGTCATAATGATATTCTGGTGAACCTTTTTCATCCTTCAAGAACTTGTACTTTTCAAAATACTCATCTACAATTTTCTTTTTCTTGGCTTTCTCAGCCTTTTCCGCTTGGTACTTTTCTTGTGCTGTTGGTTCTTTCGGTTTCTGTTCTGTATCTCCGCAGCCTGCTAACATCATTAAAGCAATGCCTATGACTAGTAACATTTTAAATACTTTCATACTATTTTCGCTCCTCAAGTACATTTATAGAATTAGCCTAACATGAAAATAAGAAAGATCATTAATAAATATATTTACCATTATTCAGAAAAAATACCAAAAAATTGGTGTTAGTTAAATTTTTCTATATATTCCCCTTGCACCTCCCCCAACGTCACCCCCTAACCTAAAGAAGACAAATCAAAAAGGGGGACCAAACCACTCATGAAAACCACCAAAAAAGAAAAAAGAAAAACCATCATCATGCTACTGCTCTCAGCCATAATAGGAATCTTTTCACCATTACTCATGTACATCATGCTGGCAAGGAAAAATGAAGTATACAAATACCATTGCCGAAAGGTGTTCAACTTTCACTTGTTAATCTTTCTTCTATTTAATATTAGCTCGCGTATTAGTGATGTTTTACTTTGGATTGTATTTGCTTTTGAGGTAGTTCAAGTGATTATTGTCGCGTGGAAAGTAATACGAGATGAGCCATATCGCTATTTCATTCGAATACCGTTATTTAAAGAAGATAAGTATGCGGTGGAAGGAGAATAGGTGATGAAACAAGAAGTGGAAATAAGGGGAAAGCGATTTTTCGTTATGATTGCAGTGTTGTTTATTGCGATTTATATTGTTTTACGAAAAAGAAAGTATGAGTACTTTTATGATGGTATTAGTGAGTATGAAAATCGTTATAGAGGGAATGTTCCTTTTTTATTACTTGTTGTAGGTTTGTTTCAATATTATCGGCAGAATGAGATGAATTTTTCTCATATGATTCAGTATGTGAAAGAGAAGTTATCGGAGTAGGTGATGATATGGCGTGGATGATTAGTGAGTTTGCAAGTGTTGGGGATGTTACGGTGCGGACGCTTCGTTATTATGACAAGATTAATTTATTAAAGCCGAGCGATTATACTGAGGGTGGGCATCGGTTATATACGAAAGATGATTTGTATGTGTTGCAGCAAATTCAGTCGTTTAAGCATCTCGGTTTTTCGCTTGGGGAAATTCAAAATATTATATTGCAGCGTGATATTAAGACAGAAGACTTTTTAAGACAGATGTATTTTCAAAGAGAAGTGCTTCTGGCAGAGCAAGAAAGAATTACAAAGGTACTTTCGCATATGGATGAGATGACGAAGAAGTTTCAAAAGGAAGAACGAGTGGATGTTGCTTTGTTTTCTTCGTTCCTGCAAACTTTTATATGGGAGAATGAAAATAAGGAATGGTTAGAGGAACACTTTTCAACGGATAGTGTTCAAGCGTTTTATAATAATAAGGAACTAAAAGAAGAGTTTGATCAGCGATTTATGGATGTGATAGGGAAGCTGAAAAAGTGTAAGGTAGAAGAGAAGGATCCGAGTCATCCTGAAGTTCAAGTTACCTTGAAGGAATTTTTCAATGTAATAGAAGAGGTGACGAACTATCTTGATACACCTCAAAGTGATATAGAAGATATAATCCAAAAATCAAACCTCCCACTATCCGAATTTCCAACCCTCTTCACAACCGGAGAAGAAAAATATATAAAAGAAGCAATGAAGCAGTTTAACACCTAGTTAAACTGCTTTTCCATTATAATAGAAGAAAAACCAAACGGAGGGAAATCCCATGCCAACCTACAACAAACTAATCCGAAACAAAATCCCACAAATCATAAAATCCAACGGAAAAACACCCACAACAAGAATCCTACCTGAAGAAGAATACATAAAAGAAATCTGCAAGAAAACAGAAGAAGAACTAACTGAATACCTAGAAGCAACAACAAAAGAACATAAACTAGAAGAACTATCCGACCTACTAGAACTAATAAACGCCCTAGCCGAACACGAAGGCACAACACTAGAAGAAATCAACAACATCCGAAAAAAGAAAGCAGAAGAACGAGGCGGCTTTTCAGATCGGGTATTCCTAATCGAAGTAACCGATAACTAACCCCTCCTAAGCCCCTTACAAGCCCCTACCAAGTAATAAATCACTAAGAAAAAACATAACAAAACAAAAACACCAACAAACACCGTAGTAGGAGTCGAAAAAAATTTTGAAATAACACGCCAAAAACCCGGCCCTCCTTCCTATATATAGTACAAAGAGGAAATTTTCATTTTTGAATTAGGACGGGAGGAATTAGGATGGCGGTGTATCGTACTGTGCAGGTGAATTTTTGGCAGGATGATTTTGTTTTGGATTTGACGCCGGAGGAGCGGTATTTTTATGTGTATTTGTTAACTTGTTCGAAGACGACGCAGTGTGGGATTTTTCCTTTTCCGAAGCGGTTAGCTGAGATGGAGACTGGTTATAATCGGGAGACTGTTGATAAGCTTGTACAGCGCTTTGTTGATTATGGGAAGATTCTTTATGATGCGGATACACGGGAGTTATTCGTTTTAAATTGGCTTCGTTATAATCCGGTGACAAATACGAATGTGGAGAAGTGTGTGCTTCGTGAGCTTAAGGGTGTGAAGAATAAGGAGTTTGTACATATGTTTCTTCAGAAGTGCGTAGAGGAGGAGCTGAATGTTCCGATGCTTTTAGCGCATTTCGGTATGCCGAGTGATTTGGCTGTGGATGATGTTGATCCAGTTTGTGAGGAGACAGAGGAAGAAGAGGTTATAGAGGAAGAAACGGGAAGTCGTGTGTTTTCCTTTTATGAGCAACATTTTGGTAGTTTGTCTCCGTTTGCGGTGGAGGAACTGAGTGCGTGGATGGAAGATTTGTCAGAGGAGCTTGTGCTGAAGGCTCTTCAAATTGCGTTTGAGAATAATAAGCGGACGGTTGCTTATGTGAAGGGGATTTTGAGAGGGTGGCACGGGAAAGGATTTACGAAAGTATGTGAGGTTGAGGCGGATACGGCGAGCTTTAGGAAGAAGGATTCGTCTGTTAGTAAGGGGGAGACGGAGGAGTTTTTGGCGAGGTGTGAGGAGTGGGAGAAGAATACGCCATCTGAGGAAGAGTTGCAGCGCTTTTTAGCGGAACGCGGGTGGCGGCCATGAGTATTCAAAATGTGGAGGCGGAAAAGACGGTGCTAGGTTCTCTACTACTGGATGGAGAGCTTATTAAGGAGTGCCGTTTGACGGAGCAGTATTTTTCGATGCCGGTGCATAAGTCTATATTTCAGTTAATGCGAAAAATGGAAGGAGAGGGGCAACCGATTGATCTTGTGACGTTCACTTCTAGAGTGGACCCGAAGTTTTTGAAGGGGATCGGGGGACTGGAGTATTTTATAGGGTTAATGGATGGTGTGCCTACTACTAGCAACTTCTCGTATTATGAGGGGCTTGTTCGAGGTGCCTGGAAAATGTATCAGGCGGGTGTTCTTGGGCACAAGATGGGAGAGCGTCTTATTGCGGAGAAGAGTGAGAAGATTATTGGTGAGACGATTACGGCACTTTGTGAGTTAGAGGAGAAGGACTGTGTATGTGAGTTTGATTTGAAGGATGCGCTAGTTGATTTATATGAAGAGCTTCATCAAGATGCGAAAGAGATTACTGGTATTGAGACTGGTTATACATCGTTAAATAAAATGACGTGCGGATTGCAGGAAGGTGATTTTGTCGTTCTTGGTGCGCGGCCTTCTATGGGGAAGACTGCGTTTGCGCTAAATGTTGGACTGCATGCGGCAAAGTCTGGAGCGACGGTTGGATTGTTTTCGTTAGAGATGAGTAGTAAGCAATTGTTAAAACGGCTGGCGTCTTGCGTAGGGGAAGTGTCAGGAGATAGGCTGAAAAATCCGAAGTACCGTTTTGCGATGGAAGACTGGGAACGGGTGAGTAAGGCGTTTGCGGAGATTGGTGAGTTACCTCTTGAGATTTACGACAATGCAGGGGTTACGGTGCAAGATATTTGGATGCAAACTCGTAAGTTAAAGAGGAAGCATGGTGATAAGAAGGTTTTAGTCATTGTAGATTACTTGCAGCTTATTACGGGAGATCCAAAGCATAAGGGCAATCGATTTCAAGAGATTAGTGAGATTTCTCGTAAGCTTAAGTTATTAGCGCGGGAATTAAATGTTTGTGTAGTAGCATTATCGCAATTGTCTCGTTTAGTAGAGTCGCGTCAAGATAAGCGCCCTCTTTTATCTGATTTAAGAGAGACGGGACAAATTGAGCAAGATGCGGATGTCATTATGCTTATGTATCGCGAAGATTATTACGATAAGGAAACGGTGCAAAAAGAGATAACGGAGATTCATGTGGCGAAGCATCGGAATGGGCCTGTTGGTAGTTTTAAGCTGAGGTTTTTGAAGGAGTTTGGGCGGTTTGTGGAGGGGAAATAGTGAAAAGATTTGAGTATTACTTTGCATATAAAATAAAGCATAAGTTTTCCATTGTATTCACTTATGCTTTATTTTTTGAATATGTTTCTTATTTCTCCATAAAGAAAGCTCTTCTCTCTGCAGTAATCCATTGCTCCAAGTCATCTTGGCTACGTCGGACAAGGCGATTTACTAAAACATCATGCCATATATAATCTTCTAATAAGTATATATGAACGGGGTCATCTGTATAAAAAGCAATATTACGCTCTTCAAGTGATGGGCCGTAAATCATCTCTTTAGAATCTATTGATAAAATAAACCAATGTTCTGTAGAGCGAGTTTCTGTATAGGGTGTGATACGATGGGCTTCTAGATTTTTAATAGGATTTTCAACATGTAAGGTAATACCTTGTACTGAAACTTTATCAGCTACCTCAGCTAGATCCTCTTTTAACGCTTCATACATCTCATCCCACATCGAAATGACAATACGTTTTTCGGCTTTTTTTATTAATGTTTGACAATAGCTAATGATTGTTTGATTGTCTTTTAAAGTAATGACTCGATTATCCGTTTTTTCTTCGGAAGTTTCTAGTTTCTTTAATGAATCACTTATTCCTTCGTAAGTAGACTGCCATTCTGATTGCGCCTTCTGTAAAAAAATTTCAACAGGTAGAGGTGAATAGCGGGTGGTGTCATTTATTTCTTCTTTCATGACAATTCCTTTTTCTACAAGGTTACCTAAAATCTCATAAATTCGCGCTCTTGGGACACCCGAATCCTTACTCACTTGATAGGCTGTGACAGGCCCTTGTTTCACAAGAGATACATAAGATTTAGCTTCATATTCATTAAAACCAATTTTTTTAAGCTGTTGTACTATGTAGTCCACTTTTTTTCCTCCGATGTTTGCTTTTATCCCGCTTTAACGGGCAGTAAGACCCCCACCTCAAAATTCAGTGGAAGCAAAGAAGTTAGGTGGGGATCGGGCTGCCCGTTAAAGCCCGATTGGTGAGGGCTGATAATCAGTGGGGATGAACAAAACCCCCCACTGATTAAAGTTTCACTTTATATTTCAACGTTACAATAACTCTTTACATTTAGCAAATTGATAGTTACTATTACAATAGTGACTAAAGGGGAGGCTACTAATATGGATTTTTATTTAGACCCATCTGTATTAATGATTTTGATTGTTTTTGGATTTGTAGCTGCATTTATTGATTCAGTTGTAGGTGGTGGTGGATTAATCGCCTTACCAGCTTTATTATTTACAGGATTGAATCCAGCAAGTGCAGTAGCCACAAATAAACTAGCATCGACAATGGGAAGTGCCACTAGTAATATTGTGTTTTATCGTTCTGGTAATCTCGATTTGA
The DNA here is from genome assembly GCF_022663305.1 of Bacillus cereus group sp. BfR-BA-01408. NCBI lineage: Bacteria > Bacillati > Bacillota > Bacilli > Caryophanales > Bacillaceae > Bacillus > Bacillus cereus group sp. BfR-BA-01408. The sequence continues at coordinate 6,350 of NZ_JAKUFF010000094.1, forward strand.
AATCGGCGTTTAAATTATTTCCAATCACTTTCATAGGTTCCATAGTAGGGGCATGGACCGTTCATTTAATGAATCCAGAAGTATTGAAGCCATTAATGTTGATCATGCTTGGTGTGGTCGCTATTTATACAATATTCAAGAAGGATTGGGGAAGTATTTCCACTCATAAAAAATTGTCTGGTCGACACGTCATTATTTTTACCTTTTTTATTTTTGCTATTGGTTTTTATGATGGATTTCTAGGTCCTGGAACAGGTTCATTTTTAATGTTTTCTCTTTTATTTATTGGGTATGATTTTTTAAAAGCAGCAGGTACAGCGAAGTTTCTTAATTTAGGAAGTAACGTTGGTGCATTGTTCATGTTTATGTATGTAGGGCAAGTAAACTATGTGTATGGCTTCATAATGGGAATTGCTCAAGTTGCTGGAGGAATTGCCGGATCCAGATTTGCTATAAAAAAAGGAAGCGGGTATGTTCGTGCTCTTTTCATTACCGTAACTTGTTTATTGTTAGCGAAAAATCTGTATGATTATGTGCAGTAGTATGCAGGCTACATAAATATAATAATTCTTTTTAACATTTTTTAGATGCTATCTTATTCGAAGATAGCATCTAAAAAAGTCTCATTTACAAGAGAATGAAAATAATAGTAATGAATATTTTCCCGGGGTATGTTTATCTATTCCACATTCTTTTTATAATTAACTCGTAATAAACTCTTCAAATCCACCTCAGCAATCAACACACTGACTAATATAAGTGTCGCCCCTAAGTAGCCTTTTCCTGTAAGTGTTTCACCTGTGAAAACGAAAGCGAAGCCTGCGGAAAAGACAGGTTCTAATGAAAAAATAAGTCCGGTATGTGTAGGCGTCGTGTATTGCTGGGCGATAACTTGCACGATGAATGCGACTGCTGTGCAAAATATGCTTAAGGCTAAGATGATGAGCCATGAGTTGATTGTGCTAGGAAGCTTTGGCGTTTCTATTATGAATGAAAAAATAAGACTAAATAGGCCGACGAAACCAAGTTGCACTACTCCAAGTGCAATGGAGTTCACATGTTTCGTTACGCTGCCAGTAATGATGACGTGAATCGCATAAAATAAGGCAGACAGTATGCAAAATATGTCACCGTTACCGATTTTGAATTCACTCGTTAATGTTAATAAGCCGATTCCTATTATCGTTAAAATAATTCCCACTATAACTTTCTGTTCTGGAATATGTTTTAAAAATATAGCTGATAAGATCGGAATGAAGATGACTGTGAGACATAGTAAGAAACCGGCATTAGAAACACTCGTATACTTCGTGCCGAAAGTCGCGAAAATGTAAACGATAAATAAAACAGAAGCGAGTATAAATGCATATTTTACCGTTTTAAAATCGATTTTGAATAAATGTTTGTAAAATATTAAACCTGATAAAAGAAAGGCGATAATAAATCGTAATGCGATTAAGTTGTATTCTTCTATGCCTTCAAGTCCAACCTTTGTAAGTAAGATGGATGCACCCCAAAAGAATGTAACTAGTAGTAGCCCTAAATCCGCTTTTAATTGTAGTTTCATTTCTATTCCCTCGTTATGTATAATTTTTAATCCCATACCCCTATCCCCATTGTTTATTTTAATATTAATTCTGAATATTTGTAACTTAAATTTATCGACGGTTTTTTCTCTATCATGTATGAGAAATTTCTTATATATTTCTCATACATTCATCATTTTCCTTTCATCGCCTCCTCACGTCTAAGTTTTACAATCATATGTATTAAAGATAAAGGGAGGTAATACATCTTATACTTCTTTCAAAAACGAATGATAGATGGTGGTGAACAGATGAAAAAGAATAAGCGTAAAAAAATGCGTTGGTTAAAATGGATTTTGGTCCTTCCGTTACTTCTGGCATTCCTATTGTTTGGATTACATAGTATGAAGTTTGATAGGGGGGAACATGAGAAGCATAAGCAGGCGGCGTATACTGTTTCTCACGATAAAGAAAGGGAAGATTTCGTTGCTCAAAAAGAGAAGTTTCATCACTTTGAGCGACTAAATCATCATGAAAAACATTTTGAAAAAGAGTTTGATGGTTTATTCTTTATACCATTCTTGTTAGCGTTTGGATTTGTTCTTTTCGGCTGGTTTATGATTCGTAAGTCTGAAGGGAATATGGTTAAAAAGTGGACAGGCATAGTGCTCCTGGTTATTGGTGTATTACCAGTCCTTCCGATGCTTGCATTTGTTGCAGCGATTGTTTGGGCATATAAAAAGTTTAAAGAAAAAAGAGTGGCAACTGATATAGAGTTATACAGCGATTTCCAAATGCAAAAACAGATAGATATTTTAGATCAATGGGAACGCAATATTCGTAAGGAGGAGAAGTAATAATGGGTATTTTAAAACGTATTAAAAATATTGTAGTGGCGGATGTGCATGAAACGTTAGATAAACTGGAAAATCCCGTGAGCATGTTGAAGCAGTATCTTCGTGAAACAGAAAAGCAAATTACGAAAGCTCAAAAAGCACTCTCTCACCAATATTATTTAGAAAATAAATATAAAGCATTAATTTCAGAGACGGATGCTCTTATCGCGAAGAGAACTCGTCAAGCTGAACTCGCAGTATCACGCGGAGAAGATCATATGGCGCAGTTAGCCCTGCAAGAAAAAATTTCAAATGAGAAAAAAGCAGAACTGTATCGCAAGCAGTATGAAGTAACGAAAGAGCAAACGGCGAAACTGTATGAACAGATTGACAAATTGCAAGAGAAATATGAAGAGCTACAATATAAAGAACTTGTTCTCGTTTCGCGATTAAATGCAGCGAGAGCAATAAAAGAGAGCAATGCAGCAATTGATTCTTTCCATACAGAAAGTACAGCGAAAGGATTTGCCCGCATTGAATCGTATGTGCAAAAATTAGAAGCAGAAACAGCTGCTAGTAGCTATTTTTATAATTTGAAGGCTCCTAATCAACAAGAATTGTTAGACCAAAATTTGCAAGAAGAAGTGAAGCGGGAGTTAGAGAAGTTAAAAGAGATTAAAGTTTCGCTTTAGAATCTCATAGCTATATCTCTAGTGTATATTAAGATCCTCGTTGATTAGAGTTTCACTATATGCGGATGTTTTTTATGAAGAAAGGACACTCATATAAGAGTGTCCTTTCTAATAGTTTGTTAGCAGAAGCAAGAAGCTCCAACGATGATTAATAAAATAAATAATACAACTAATAGAGCAAAGCCTCCAGCAAAACCACAGCCTTCGCCGCAGCTACCACCATATCCCATAAATAGTTCCTCCTTTAGAGTAGAGGACAAAAACAAGGGGGCATTCATGTGTTTTAACGGATTCTATTTACTTTATGTTTTTACGTATGAAGCTGAGCAGGTCCTTTTGAAAATAAAGTGAAGGCTCATGATCGGGCGTTTTTTTTTAGATTTGTACAATCCTAATTGTAATAATATGAATTTTGATTACAGTCGAGATGTATGTGAAAATGGGGCACAATCTCATTGTTATTTTCGGATAAAGCCTATGGAACTAATAAATTGAAAGGGAAAGAAGAACGGAAATCTCACATATTAAGACATAAAAAAAGACACTCTCAAGAGTGCCTCCCCTTAGCAGCCGAATCCGCCGCCCCAACAGCTAGCGCCAACGATGATTAATAAGATAAAGAGTACAACTAGTAAAGCGAATCCGCCGCCGAAACCGCAGCCTCCACCACAACTACCTCCATAGCCCATATTAACTCCTCCTTCCATAAAGACCATTAATTAATGGATTTAATTTACTTTATGTTTTTACGGATAATCTTGAGCAGGTCCTTTTGAAAAATAAAGGTGCTTAGATTTTAAGGGAGTTGACGACCTTATTTTTGTCACCGCTATTCCGTTGATGACATATTCTATTTTATTCTGTGCATTGGGGGAAGGAGGATCTTTATGGCCAATTCTGAAATGATTTTACGATTACTTACCGATTTAAAAATTGAGCAGCAAGCTTTAAAAGAGCAGTTAGGAAAGATACAAACAGCTGTGACTATTCTTGAAGAAAAATCAGCGATTGTGGAAGCAAAACCAAAGACTATTGAAGAAAAACCAGCTGTTGCTGCTGCAAAGCAAAGAGCTCATTCTGGACACCCAACATCTTTTCGTGCTTGGAGAGCATCTGCTCAAAGGAATTCATAAAAATATAAGAAAAGAAGACATCCATTAAGATGTCTTCTTTTGCTTGTACAATCCAAATGCGATAAGAAGGTATATATCCATATTGCTTTAAAACTAAGAAGAAAATAACAATTGTCGACTCCTGTTTTAGTATAGCATGTAATAGTAAAAATTTTTATGTAATATTACATATATATAGATTGTATAATGTTATTCTTGTATATTTTAGCTGTCTGTTATTTGTTTTAATTCATTTACTCTTATTGATGGGGTCTTTTTTATAATTGTGTTAAAACAGAAACCCCTCAAACATAAGGAGGGGCTCCATAAATAGAGAAATGGTTATTAGTGTTTAATAAGGTGAAGCTCAGGATATTGCTTCTGAATTTCTTCTAAATGATTTTCGTTTATCCCTTTTAAAGTTTGATCGAAGAAGCTAGTTACTAGTTTATTAATGAGTGTATAATTTGCGGATACATCTTCACCGGGTTCGTTAATAATAGGTGAAAATGCTGCTAAATCTGTAAAACTATTATGATTTGTTTTTGGAAGTACAACTGTGTACGCGCCAGGTTTTTCAATGGTTTTATTTCTTAAATAGGATATTTCAAACAATTCATCTTGGATTCCATCTGTCTTTTGATTCTCCGCTTCTTTCATATACTGAATGGTAGCTTCAGCATTCATCAACATGAATGGTTTTTGAGGGCCGTCTTTAGGCATTGGATCGCCATACAATCCACCATCCATATCAATCGCAGCTTTAATACGGTTATCCTTTACTAACATTTGCGCGGCAGTTGCTCCTCCATAAGAGTGACCAAACATGCCAATTTTGTCATCGTCAATTAAATTTGCAATGGCTGTAAAGTTTTTATCAAAATTGCCTTTTATTACTTCATTTAAAATAAAAGTAGTATCTTGTTCCCAATTTCGAACCATGTTATTTAAAGCGTTAGGTGTAAATTCAATTGGTACGGAATCTATACGTTTTCCGTTAGGGAAAATTGTTGTTGCTGCGTATCCTGTGAAATTAAGGGCGATTACTACATAACCTTGACTAGCTAATTCTTCTAACTGGAATGTATTTTGTTGTCCGTATAATTCCATTCCATGGCCGAATAAAAGGAGTGGGAATTTTTCTTTAACTTGAAGTGGCTTAGCATCTTGATAAGAATGTGTTTTTGTCAGACCTAAATGTGTTGTTACGATATATGGAGCACCTTTTGTTACAGCCAATTGTTCAGCGAGGGCGTCTATGTTCTCAAAGTAGGCAGAAGGTTTCCCAGATCCTTTTTCGGCAGGATAGTACACTTGTATCATTAGTTCACGATTTCCATGACTACTGGGTACAATGGTTTCTTTTCGATTTGTATCAATTAAATGAAAAGCTTTCGTTCCTACTGTATATTTTCCTGTAGGCTCTGGGAGTGTTATGATCGGGAAAAGTAAAGGTAACGTGAACATTGCGATAGCAGTTACGATAATTCCTACCCCTTTTAAAATTTTCATCACTAACTTTTTAGAAACAGCTGTAGTTTTTGGTTTCAAAAAAACTTGTAATGTTAAAATGAACAATAAGAAATAAGCAGGTATCATACGCCAGTTTGCGCCAATTAATACGATGGTGGCTAATAAGAATATGTAATTTATTATTAAGATGAATACATTCTTTTTCGTCAACCCACGCTTGATAAAGATAAGTTGGATGCTAGACAAAAGTAATACAGCAACAAAAATGATTTCTAACATTTTTAGTTTTTAGCTCCTTTCCTAATCATATAAATGTAGATTGCTAAATTGATAATCTATAATCTTATCGGTTATATAACCGTCATTGATAATTGTATGCATGTAAGTAAGTTTAGAATGGTTTTACATGAAATCTTAAGAAAAAAGTACTCATATGAGTACTTTTTTTCTTAAACCGTGCCCCATAAATGATAAACCATACCGATAACAAAAAATGCTAGTCCTACAAATAAAACGATTAAAGCAAGGATTCCATTTTTATTATGTTCCATACAGTCAGCTCCTTTTTAGTTATATACAAAAAAGCCTTTAGTCGTAATTATGGCTAAAGGATCGGATTCTCATACTTTTTTAGTTTATAAAGAAAAGACACCCATATAAGAGTGTCTTTTCCAATAGTTTGTTTAGCAGAAGCAAGCAGCGCCAACGATGATTAATAAAATAAACAATACAACTAATAAAGCAAAGCCTCCAGCGAAGCCACAGCCTCCACAACTACCACCAAAGCCCATAATAGTTCCTCCTTTAAATAAGAGGGAGAAAACAAAGGATCACTCATGCGTTTTAACGGATTCTATATACTTTATGTTTGACGCCTGAATGTGAGCAGGTCCTTTTGAAAATAAAAAAAAGACACCTTGAGGTGCCTTCTGTCCCATTTATTTCATTAATATTCGTTAGCGTAAAATTCTTTTATTAGCTTTATTTCATTTGTATCTGGGTTAAACTTAAATATTTTAATTTGATTAGATTCGTCTTTATAGGCAAATGTATTATCGCCAATTTGGGTCATATTGCTAGTGTTTAAGATAGGGTCACTATCATGATCAGTGATTTCCACAGGTTTGTCACGATCCCAAAATGCAATGACAATGATCAAGATGATAAGGCATATACGTATGTTACGTAGTTCTCTTGCTAGAGGATGCTCCATATGATATTCTCCTTTTTCATTTGCTAGATTTTGTGTATAAAAGAGATATTTTCTATGAGAATATAAATAAAAAAGACACTGTAAATAGTGTCTTTTTTATTTGATTTATGCGCATTGCTTAATAAGACGCTAGTTCCTCAAGTTAAATATGAGTAACTATGTAGGGTGATTTCATTATAACATTTTAACCATTACTGGGTCTATATGGAATTTTATTGATAATTGTGTTTGATTATTCAGAATGGTACATGTAATGAAAAATATGTATTACCTATAGTAATTGTAAAATATAACGATGTATATAACTAGTCTTGTAATGAACTTTTATTATATTTAAGATTGAAATAGAAATGAAAAAAGCACAAAGAAGGAGCTGTAGCATATGGGCGCTTGGGGAACTGGATTATTTGATGATGACACGACTTGTGATGTGAAAGATCAATTTATTGAGTATATAGAAGAGGATAATAGTGCGGAAGAAGCAACTAAGCTCATTTTAGAAGAGTATGTAGATGAGTTTGATATAGAGGAAGAGTTAGAAGAAATGTCTTTAGTATACATTGGTCTTGCGGCAATACAATTGGAGAAAGGCTGTCTTCAAGAAGAAGTTCGTAACAAGGCGATTGCATTAATTGAACGTGGGGCTGACCTTGAGCTTTGGGAAGAAGCCGATACGGAAGATTATGAAGAGAGAAAGAGAGTTTTAGAGGAATTTAAGCAACAGTTGATTAACGGTTAGTAGTTTACAACATAAAACTTATATATTGTCTAATATATAAGTTGAGGTGAGAGAAACACTTTTGCTTGTATAAAGATGTAATTGAGAAGAATAGTGAAAGTTTAGAGCTTTACGTATGAGAAGGAGACATCTTAATGGATGTCTTCTTTTTTAAAGTATGGAAATTGATTTCCCTTTACACAAACATAACGGTATAATATAGTTAAGTTAAGTAAACTTAACTATTTGAATAAAACCGAAATAACAGCATGGAGGAAGAGTGCTATGACTAGAACGTATAAAGAAATAATTAATGAAATGAACCGAGCCTACACTGAATTTTACATTTTACTATTTCAAGATTTAAAGGACGAGTATGGTCTTACTGGGCAGCAAGAGAGCATGTTATTTCATATTAATTTAAATGAAAACACGACAGCAAATCACATCGCGACTACTTTTAATATATCGAAAAGCGCTGTGAGCCAAGTTTTATCGAAATTGGAAAAGCAGAAGATGATTTCAAAACAAGTAAATCCTAATAATAAAAGGGAGTATTTCCTTACACTTGGTCCGAACGGTAGTAAGTATATGGAGCAGTTGTCTAAGTTAGATGATGTATTAATTGAGAAGTATTTTTCTAAAATCGATATAAATGCTTTAGAACAAATGACGGATACGTTAAAGAAAATAAATAAGGTGATATTGGAAGAAAA
>NZ_JAKUFF010000095.1:0-13911 GCF_022663305.1 Bacillus cereus group sp. BfR-BA-01408
TTTTCTATCCATTTAAATATGCATCCCAATCGTAGTCTTCAATTTTATAGAATCTACCTTCATCATTTCTTTCATATGCACATAATGGTGGTTCCTCAAGAAATTTCAAAATAGTATCATCTATATTCAATATGACTCCAATTGAAATAATTTGAAAGTTTTTAGGATCATTCACATAGTCATCACTTTCATAGCCACTTAAAATTGACCAACCAGAGTCGCCTTCTTCTCTCGAATCCTCCTTAAGCATAAAGTTAAATTCTCTTCTTTCAAGTACATCATTACTAACAATTACCTTCGTATCAAAATAAAAATCCCAATCTTTTGAAGATGGGTCGTTATATTCCGTATCACATATATTTTCAATTCCAAATGAAATTTTATCACCTATTTTTAAATCTAAGCGATATGGTTCATTGCTCAGTTCCCCTACAAACTTCTTCTCATTTCTTTCAATGATTTCAACCCACATTCTTTCACCATTAAATCCATCTTCTTCCTCATTTTTAGATACAAAAATTAGCTTTACCAAATCTCCAATCTTTAATTTCTCCAACACTTCTGAGCTAGGAAGATAGAATGTATAGGGCGCTTCTTTATTTATTTCATAAACATTATCTAAGTACCAAGACATCTTTTTCTCTCCTTAAAGGCTTTTTACACTCATACTTTTAAAATAATACTATTTTTTCTTCCGGCAAACTACTACCATAGAATAGCAATCTCCCCCTAACTCATTGCCTTCCCAATCATTATATATATGTAATAATTCAAAACCATTCGCTACTAATAATCTTTCTAACTCCTGCGGGTATGTATAGCGAAGATCTATCGTTGTTTTCAGTTCTTCTACTAGTACATCGTCCTCATAAAACCTTCTTGTTGTTATGTAATGCTGTATTTGCTGAATTGAATCGTATATCATTTCAGTATATAAATCACATTTTCTTCCCTTTTCATCACTAATAGTTGTCCAATATTCTTCTGCAGATGGCTGTATTAATTCTTCTTTTGAAGGGAAACGTGTATCGAATATGAATATACCATTCTCAGCTAACACATGATGAATAGATGTTAATAATTGATTTTGATGAATATTTGTAAGGAAATGCTGGAATCCATGCCCCACCATAAATGCTAGCGAAATGGTATCTTCAATGTTCAATTGTAAGCAGTCTTGTTGTAACCATTTTACCTTCTTACAATCCATAGTTTTTCTCTTCGCTTCAGCAAGCATTCCTTTATGTATATCTACACCGATCATTTGATATCCGTTTTCTATAAATGGAATTGTAATTCTTCCTGTTCCACAAGCAATATCTAGAATCCATTCATTTTGTATATGTAGTTTTTGTGCCCATGATAGTAAGAACGGAAAATCTGACAAACTTTTATTTTCAATATCATATCGTTTTGGATTTTCGTATTCAGATAAACTCCATTTTGATTGCAAAATTCTTCCTCATTTCATATTTACACTTAAATTTAATATATAAATTATAACGAATTATTAGTTTTTTCTCTATAATCAAACATAATTACTTGGACTAATCTAACTTTCCTTTTCGTAAGCTAAAAATAAGGTGGAAGAATCGGAGTGTGATACGATGGAACGATTATGGATTCCTATGATAGTTACATTTTTTTCATTTGGTGGCTTATTATTAGGCGGTGCTGTTGGCATTGCTACGCGCCAGCTAATTGAAGAAAAAATGCATCGTTTATATGCATTATGTGGTGGAATTTTGCTTGGTCTTTTATCCCTTGAAATTATTCCTGAAACATTTGCAAGCTATGAAATAATTGGGCCTATACTTGGTATAGCTATTGGTATTTTAGTTATGAGCTTATTAGATAACTATTGTCACCATCCAACCATACATAAAAAAAATCAACAAGCATGGCAAACTTTCCTTTTTCTTTCTTTTGCTATATTTATTCATAATTTGCCGAGTGGCTTTGCTTTAGGTACTGCTTTTATTAATCATGCTGACTCTGCCATACCTTTTTTAATAGCGATCGTCGTTCACCATATTCCTGAAGGCTTAGCATTAATCATCCCCTTTCTCTTTACAAAACATAAATATATTTCATTTTTATTAACAACTTTATTACTTTCTCTTATTCTCGGTACCGGTACGGTTTTTGGTATCTTAATGGAAGGAAAAGCGCTTCATTTACAAGGACTCATTATGGGGAGTGCTATCGGTTCCCTTGGCTATGTTACAATTCATGAAATGCTTTGGAAGGCAAAGAAACAGCTTTCTTTCCTTACATTTTTAATGTGGGCAACTAGTGGATTTTTATTAATAACAGTATTTACACTATTTACTGGCCATCATTAAAGTTAAAAATATAATCATTTGTATATTTTTCCTGTTTCTCCAAAACATAATGTTATCTACCTACTATAAGGAGGAACAATTATGTTTGGGAAAACGGCCGGTGAAGCACTAGTTGATTTGTTAATTGACTGGGGAGTAGAACACATATACGGAATGCCTGGAGATTCTATCAACTCTATTATTGAAGCTTTAAGAAAAAAACAAGATAAAATCAAATTTATTCAAGTTCGCCACGAAGAGGCTGGCGCATTAGCAGCTGCTGCTTATGCGAAATTAACAGGGAAACTTGGTGTTTGTATGGCAATTGCAGGACCTGGAGCTATTCATTTATTAAATGGTTTATATGATGCGAAACTCGATAAGGCTCCTGTGCTAGCAATTTCAGGTCAAGTAGAAACTGATTTACTCGGAACGGATTTTTTCCAAGAAGTAAACTTGGAAAGAATGTTCGATGATGTCGCGGTTTATAATCAGCGCATTATGTCAGCAGAACAACTACCAGCTGTCGTGAATCAAGCAATTCGAATGGCTTATACGAAAAAAGGTGTATCTGTTCTTACGATTCCAGATGATGTTCCAAAATTTGAAGTAAAAAATGGTGCTCGTGTTACAAACACTTCTTTTACTTTACCTGAATTATTTCCGCAAAAAGAAGATTTAGATGCAGCGAAACTCGCAATAAATGAAGCGAAAAAGCCTGTGATTTTAGCTGGAAAAGGTACGAAACATGCGAGAGAATCTTTACTTGCATTGGCAGAACATATTGGTGCTCCAATCGTACTTACATTGCCAGCTAAAGGAATTATTCCTGATGAACACCCTCTTTGTATTGGTGGATTAGGATTAATTGGCACGAAACCTTCTTATGAAGCAATGAAACATGCAGATACTTTAATTATGGTTGGTACTTCCTATCCGTTCACTGGTTTCTTACCTGAAAAAGCAAAAACACTCCATATCGATACCGATCCGGCCCAAATCGGAAAACGGTATGTAACAGATATCGGCTTAGCTGGTGATGCTGATAAAACATTAAAATGGTTACTTGAAAATGTAGAAAAACATGAGGACCATTCCTTCTTAGAGCATCATCAAGAAATGATGAAAAAGTGGGAAGAAAAATTACACAATCAAGAAGACGATTCTTCTACTCCTATTAAGCCACAACGCGTTATGCATGCACTGCAACACGTAGCTCAAGATGACGCAATATTATCAGTCGATGTCGGAAATGTAACAGTATGGACAGCAAGGCACTTCCGTATGACAAATCAACAATTTATCATTTCTAGCTGGCTTGCAACTCTTGGCTGCGGTTTACCTGGTGCACTCGCTGGAAAAATTGCTTTCCCGGATAAACAAGTATTTGCGGTTTGTGGAGACGGTGGTTTTGGAATGACAATGAACGATTTCGTAACAGCTGTTAAATATAAACTACCAATCGTTGTCGTCGTTTTAAACAATAATAAAATCGCCATGATCAAATTCGAACAAGAAGTTATGGGGAATATCGAATTTGGTACAGACTTAACAAACCCTGATTTTGCAAAATACGCGGAGGCGTGCGGAGGTATTGGATACCGCGTTGAAAATTTAGATGAACTACTTCCTGCTTTCGAAAGTGCGGTAAAACAAAGTAGACCATGTATTATCGATGTAGTTGTAGATGCTAATGAAGCACCAATGCCAGCAAAAATCACATTTGGTCAAGCAGCTGGTTATACGAAGCATATGATAAAAGAATTATTTGAAGAGGGTAAGATTGATTTACCTCCACTATAAACAAAAAAGATAGCTGAAAACGATTTGTCTTCAGCTATCTTTTTTATTTTTGTATATCTCTATAGAAAGAAAAATCATTCACAGTAGATTGTACTTGTTTCTCTTCCTTTACTTCTTTATCCTTACTCCTAGGCATTCTTACATTTCCTAGTTTAATCGCATCTTGCATACTATTACTAACTAGATTTCCTGCGAGAATTGTCATACTGTAAAAAGCAATCGGTATAAGTACAATCCATGTATGAGTAGTTAAGTGACGGAAATTTTGACCAATTAGACCTGTCCATTCCTTTGTTACACTATCTGCATCTAATCCAAATAATATCGTTCCACCAAAAAACAACTTAAGTAATCCAAGATGTAAAAGAAGTAATAGTACACTTACAAATTGTTGAGCTACTAATAAAAGAAATGATGGTAACATATGCGGCCATATATGGCGCTTCAACCTCTGCCACTTACTCCCGCCGAGCACAGTAGCTGCCAACATAAATTCTTCTTTCTTAATACGTTTTACTTCTTGCGCTACATACAACATCACTGTTGGTACAGCAAGACATACAAGAACTATAATTTGAAATGCTACCCGCAAATACAACGGCACAACTTCTGCTCCACTATCAAACGTTAATACTTCATTTAACATAAAATAAGAAATCATAACCATCGGTACAATACTAAAAGGATCAAAAAAGGATGAAATAACTGGAAAAGAACGTTTACCATACATACCAAGAAGTAAACCAATTCCCCCTCCAACTATAACTCGTAAAATCGCTATAATTATACTCGCTCCAACTGTCCATTTTGCACCTTCTATTATTAATTGAACAAGGTCACGACCTTTCACATCACTTCCAAACCAAAATTTACTTGATGGTGCAAATGGAGCTGCTTCTAATTCTCCTTTTTCGTTATACATCATCGTAAGTTCGCGAATATTCCCATCAAAAAACAACGTATATCCAATACTAACAATCATTAGCACACTCAAAAAAGTAGTACCTATCCAAAATCTCACATCTCTTTTTACAACTTGCCACATATTACACACGCTCCTTTATAACATTTTGTAAGAACGTATGTAATAAACGAAATAGTATAAAAAGCGGTACGTATAATATTACTAGACTCACCGTAAATATTTCTAATTTCGAATTTTCTTTTACAAAAACAAACATACCATATGTATTGAAAATCCATTCGATAATATATAAATTGGAAAGCATAAATAAAATATTTGTTTTCGCGTAATAAATTGTCGTTAATAAAACATTTCTTGAAATATGATGTGTCAAAATATACCGTAAGCTTAGCCCTTTACTCTTAGCAAACAAACTATAATCTTTCTCTAATTCTTCTTTAAACCGTAATAACAACAGTTTAATAAACAATAATGTTGTTGGTATTGTAAGACATATAATTGGTAACAAACGTATCCTTTCTTCCCCTAATCCAGCCAGTTTGATCGGCATAAATCCTGTTTTTTGAAACATAATTACGACAAGAAGTTGCGATAATAAAATAAGTAATATATCTGGTATACTCTCAAGCGTAAGAAAAATCCCGTTCCACATTTTCTGTTTCATATGAGAACGCTGTAATACCCAAACAACAAGTATATACGCTATAAGCAAAGATAGTAAAAAAGCTGATAGAAATACAATCATCGTTTCAATATAATGAATCCATATTTGCGGAAATAGTTTTCTTGAATCCCGAAATCCATATGTAATTTCACCCGGTTGAAGTAACTTCCCTCCAAGAAATACAATCGTGTTCCAAAAACCGATTAAATCAATTTGTAATCCCTTAAATAAACGCGGTAGCGCTCCTAGGCAGATTATACATAAAATTGCAGCTACTAGTTGTAAACAAGTAATCCCACACCACTTAACCATTCTCATCAACATAACGATTTCCCCTTACCGTTCGATAGAATATTCAGAAACAAAAACTAAATATATCACATCTCTTCAGCTACAGCATGTACTCGCTTTTGCCCACTAGGTAGAATAGCTTGATATAAACATGTAACAAATAATAATAAACCAAATAAAATAATATACAATGTATCTGCACGAATCCATTTTGGGAATAACATTGCTATCGCACCGAGAGATAAAAGCTGGAATCCTGTCGTTAATGGACTAAGTAAGCTTTGTACACGCCCCATGAATGACTCTTCTACAATTTCATACATCCAGCCCATGATTGCAACATTAATAAACGGTAAAAAGAATGTCGCAAAAGCGATACATACGTAAAAAGACCATACGTGGTTTACAAAGTAACACATACCGAAAAAGATCCCTGAGCCCGCCATACCAAATACAATAATAGGTTTGGGTGCATATTTCTTACCTACACTTGTTGCTACTATACTTCCAATTAGTAATGAAATCCCTCCAACTGCACCGCCCACCATCGCTAAACTTTCATACGTTGCTGGTGCTAATTTATATTTTAATATGTAAGTTGTGGATACGCTTAAAATACCATTTAATAGTCCAAACACGATAAATCCTAAAAGTAATTTTTTTAAAGTTTCATTTCGATATATATACTTGATCCCTCCTTGAAACTCTGTTATTAACATCTTCAAATTAACTTCTTTCCATTTTGTTATACCGTTTGGTAAACGAACTTTTTCTGGAATGGAGATCGTTTGAATTAAAATACCACTCATAATAAAAGTGAGCGTATTTACTAAAATGCTCCCGTAAATTCCAAAAGTCCAGTACACCATCGTTGCAATTCCTACACCAAACAAAGCATACAAACTATTTACCATTTGATTCACACCTGCTGCTGCACCGTATTGGTCTGATTCAACTACACCCTGTATCATCGACTGTTCTGATGGAGAGAAAAATTGTATACATGCATTTTCCAAAAATAAAAATATGAAGACAAGTATAATCATCCCGTAATAAAGCGAAATTAGAATTCCAATATTACAGAACGAACAGCATATGTTACTTACCGTACAAATACGCTGTCTATCAAAACGATCCACTACTGTCCCTACTAATAAAAAAAAGATTAATGCAGGTAATGCCATCATAATTTGTGTCATCGTTGCGTAAACTGGTTGTTTTCCATATTGATCTAGCAAATAAAACATTAAAGAAACTCCAGCAATCATAGAACCGAGTCGCTCTAAAATATTCGCTAGAAAAAAACGTGCATACACTTTGTTGCGAAATAACTGTAACATTTCTTTCATACTTCGTATCCTTTCTCTCGACAAAATAGTATTATTTTAGTCATTTCTCAGAAGTTATATTATATTTTTCGACTATTATCCAATCTTTTCCTTCTATATAGAGAACATTATAAAAAAGACTCTTGTTTTTTTATAGAAGAGTCTTTTTTATTTAACTTCGCTTTTTTTAATGATATATCTCGCTAACTTTTTTAATTCTCTATAGTTCGGATACACTTTATTTATTTTACAAATGTATCGGACATCCACTCATAAAACTTTTCCTTCTCTTCAAATTGCGGATAATGCGCGGATTTTTCAAAAGTAATAAATTCTTTTTTCTCTGCTTCAATTGTATTAAAATATGTTTTTGCTGCATGAGATGAAGTGTTATAGTCATATTTCCCCATAAGGAAATAAAACGGTAGCTTCAGTTTCGTCACCTTAGTAGGCAATGGATTCTTTAAATCCTTTTCTAATAAGATTGTTTGAGATTTTGATAATCCAACGTTATAACGAATTACGTCAAACAAGTTATATTCATTACTGAGTAACATTCCGATGTTATCACCATCTGGGTTTTCAATGAGTCTTGATGTTCCACCATATTTCGCAACATAATTTCGCGGAGTGTATGTATCGCCATTTTTAATTTTTTCAGTTAATCCATTAAAATAAGAAACTTCATCTGTATTCCCAGCATTTTGTGCCTGTTCAATTACATAGTTTAAACTATCCATTTCACTTTCTACTGTATCACTCATCTGCCCTATCCCAACATACACTTCGTATTTTTCAGGTGCTTTATTAGCAGCTTGCATTCCGATATATGTACCGTAAGAATGACCAATTAATATTACCTTTTCTTTTCCCATACGTTTTGAAATATACTCTGTCATAGCTAATAAATCCTCTACAAGAAGATCTGATGTAAGATTTGAATAGTCCTCAAAGAAATGATACGATTTCCCGCTTCCTCTTTGATCATAATTAACTACGGTGAATTTCTCTTCCAATAATTTTTGATACTTTTGAGCATATGGTATTTCTGAAGTACCTGGTCCACCATGTACAAAAATAATTACCGGATTGTTCTTATCTTTGCCGCGTATCATAATTTCATGACCACTTCCATTTATCTCTACTTGCTCTAATGTACTTATACTATTTTCCCTATTTATTTGCGAGGTCCATGTAGGAAATACTAGCGCTACCATTAGTGTTAGTGTAGTTATGACTCCAATAAATGTTATTAATTTTTTTATCTTCTTCATAAGACGCATCCTTTCTTATAAATTTGTAAAAATAACAATTTAATTCTATAAAACTACATTATTAATATCCTATACACTTCTTAACATTCCGCTATATAAACTCTTAATATCTTCTTAATTTTCAATACATTAATCGTAGAAAAACTTGATCACTGGTATTACAAATATAGAAAAAAAGCCCTTGTTTTCAAACAAGGACTCTTTTCATAAACTACTTAGCTACCTCTTCTTTCGGCATTACCATACCTTTATAAAGTTGAACAGTTATCCAGTAATAGATGAAATAAATGACTAAGAAAATCCCAATTGGCACCCACACTTTTACAAACGGGTCAACTAATATGAAGCTAAATAAGTTTAGCCCTACTAACACGTGGGAAATTCCAATAACCGCTGGGAAGATAAATAAATATGAAATTTCTTTATATATACTTTTTGTTAACATACTACGTCTCACACCAATTTTTCGTAACATTTCATAACGTCGTACGTCACGAGAAGCACCTGTTAATATTTTGAACATAAGGGAACTTGCCATCATTGCTAAAAATGCAATTCCGAGGAAAAATCCCATAAACATTGTTCCGCTCATGAAGCTGTTCATAAATTGATAAATTGTCATTTTCGTAAATAAGTCTACTTTTGCACCTGTTGCTTTTTCAATTTGTTCTTTTTGTCTCTTATCTATATCAATCAACAACGGTTTATATTTTTTCATATCGTCTACTTTTGCTAATGTTACAGTGTGTTCTGTTCCTTGAATTCCTTTATAATGTGCTTCATCTGCAATTCTTACAGGTTTTCCGTTAAATTGATTATGTGTAATTTGTATTTCTCTTACAATTGCATCTTCCCAATCTCTCGGCATACGAGGAAATTTTGCTAATTCAGGAGACTCTAAAGCAGAATATACTGGTTCAGTTAAAGGTTCAGTCACACGTTTACGAACAGGCTCTTTTAAGGTTTTTGTATCAAAGTGATCTGAAACAAGTGGCGGTTTCGCAGTTAAATCGTTACGTAAGTAATAAACCGCTTCTCCATCAACTTTATACTTGTACTGGCTTTCTTCAACAATTTCCATTTCTTTTAATGCAGCTATATCTTGTTCATTTGGATCATGAATTACGACATCATATACACGTGAGAAGTCTGTCATAATACCTACATTTTTTTGGAATGCCATACCTGCAGTCATCGCACCTGCGCCCAATGCAATTAACATTGCTACAGTACCTAGTACTCTCGATAAGCTATTCACTCGGAAACGTAGCTGTGCATATGTAAAACTATTTAAGCCCGTTTCATTTCGTTTTTTATTCCCTTTAATTTTCATCACAAAAAATGGGAGCAATGAACTAAAGATAAAATATGTTCCAAGTGTTGTAACGATTGTTGCTATTATAAAACCGAGTTCAGCAAACGTTTTTATATTTATCATAAAATAGTATCCTGTACTTACTAGTAATACACCAAGTACAGTCATTATAATAATGCGAGTTTTACTTTTCTTCACTTCATCTAGTGTTTCATCTTCACGTATTAATTCTAGTTCTGTTTTTCGTAATAAACGGATACTATTCATTAAACCAGTAATAAAAAATAGTATTACGAAGAAAATAGCTGTAACTAAGATTGCTGGTGTATATACAGATGAATAACTACCTTTTGCTGAAATTTCCATACCATTCATTAAAAAATTTCCTGCTACACTTGCAAGTAACATCCCTACTAAAATTCCTATAATAATACTAACAATACCCATACCGAATGTTTCAATAAATAATAACTGTGCTACTTTTTTCTTTTTCGCTCCGAGCATCATGTACATACCGAGTTCTTTTCTTCTTAATGTGAGTAAGAAAGAATTGGCATATATAATATAAAATACAGTAATGAAAGATAATAGTATGGCACCTACCCAAAATACGAGTCTAATACTACTAATGAGACTATTATCTTTCGTAAATTCACTATTCATCGCCATCGTTTGGAACATGTAGAAAATACTAATGCTAATAACGAGACCGATAAGTAAAACCATATAATCTTTTAACATTTTTTTCATACTATGACGTGATAATTTGAATAACATAGTCTCACCCCCTACTTAGACTCTGCAGCTGAGCCCATATGAGCAAGCACACCTAATATATCTTGATAGAAATCTTCTCGCATTCCTTGGCGCTTTAACTCTTTATATAGAAGACCATCTTGAATAAATAATATACGCTCACAATAACTTGCACTAAATGCATCGTGTGTAACCATCAAAATACTTACATTGTGATTTTCATGTAAATCTTGCATCGCTTCTAATAAGCTTTTTGCATTTTTACTATCAAGCGCTCCTGTCGGTTCATCTGCTAATACGATTGCTGGATTATGTACTAAAGCTCGTGCTGCCGCTGTTCTTTGCTTTTGTCCACCAGAAACAGCAGTTGGATATTTTGTTAAAATTTCAGTAATCCCTAATTTCTTCGCCACCTCATTTACCTTTCCAGTAATCTCACTTGAAGGTACACCTTGCAGAGAAAGTGGTAAAGCAATATTTTCATAAATTGATAAGTTTTCTAGTAAGTTAAAATCTTGAAAGATGAACCCTAATTTTTGAGATCGAAAATCTGATAATGCATTCCCCTTCATAGAAGTAATATTTGTACCAGCTATTGTCACACTACCACCTGTCGCTTGATCCAATGTACTAATCACATTCAATAAAGTTGTTTTTCCAGATCCAGAAGGACCCATAATCCCGACAAATTCCCCTTCTTTAATATTTAATGACACACCCCTTAATGCTTTTGACTGATTCTCATTTCTTTTCCCATACGTTTTTTCTACACTTTCTACAGTAACTACATTTGTTGACATCTCTTTCACTCCATCCCTTTTGTATAAATTTAATTTCTCACACATTTCTTATCTTTTTCTCATGTAAATTCTTAATAATTTTTTAATTATTCTAACTAAAAAGGTTATACAGATAACATGAACCTATTTCCTACTTCATATTCTCATCTTTCTACAACTCGTTCCTTCGATTTCGCTTACATTTACCTTACATTTTTGTAAGGTAAACAAGAAAACACACCAATTTTTAATGGTGTGTTTTCTTTACACTCAATATTCTCTATTCTTTATTTCCTCTTCAATACTTGAGACAAATACATCTAGCGCAACAACTTCTGACTTCTCTCCTCCATATTTACGTACATTCACAGCTCTGTTCTCCATTTCCTTATCCCCAATAACAAGTACATAAGGAATTTTTTGCATTTGTGCTTCTCTAATTTTATATCCTAATTTTTCATCTCGTACATCTCGTTCGACACGAACACCAGCTTGTGCTAATTTATCCGCAACCTCATCTGCGTATTGTACATGGACTGCATTCGAAACTGGAATGACCTTCACTTGAACTGGCGCCACCCATGCCGGGAATGCACCTCCAAAGTGCTCAATTAATATTGCTAAGAAACGATCTAAAGATCCTAATACTGCCCTATGAATGACAACTGGTCTTTTCTTTTCATTCTTCTCATCTATATAATTTAAATCAAATTTCTCTGGCATTTGGAAATCAAGCTGGATTGTTCCGCACTGGTGACTTCTATTTAAAGCATCTTTAATATGGAAGTCAATTTTTGGTCCGTAAAATGCACCGTCACCTTCATTTAGTCTATATTTATAATTCAATGAATGTAATACATTTGCTAACGCCGATTCTGCTTGTTCCCACAACTTATCATCGCCCATTGAATCTTCTGGACGTGTAGAAAGCTCTACTTCATACTGGAATCCAAAAGTTTTATATACGTAATCAATTTGCGCCATTACGGATTTAATTTCATCTTCAATTTGTTCTGGAGTTACAAATAAATGAGCATCATCTTGGCAAAAAGTACGAACTCTTAATAGTCCATTTAATGCACCGCTAAATTCATGTCGATGCACTTGACCAAACTCACACATACGGATTGGCAATTCGCGATAAGAGTGTAATTTATTTTTGAACATTAACATATGACCAGGACAGTTCATTGGCTTTAATGCAAAGCTCTTATTATCTACTTCTGAGAAATACATGTTGTCCTTGTAATGTCCCCAGTGTCCTGATTTCTCCCACAACTCTTGGTTCATCATAAACGGAGTACGTACTTCTTGATACTTATACTCTTTTTGAATTTCTCTTAAAAATGCTTCTAACTCATTTCGGATAATTTGACCTTTCGGTAAATAAAACGGCATTCCCGGAGCCTCTTCAGAAAACATAAATAACTCAAGCTCACTACCTAATTTACGATGATTTCTTTTTGCTGCTTCTTCAACGAAATGTAAATACTCTTCTAATTCTTTTTGAGAAGCGAACGCAACACCATATATGCGCTGAAGCACTTGGTTATTACTATCACCTCGCCAATATGCACCGGAAACGTGAGTTAATTGAAATGCTTTCAAATAACCTGTAGATGGTAAATGTGGTCCTCTACATAAATCTACAAATTCACCTTGTTTATATAGTGTTACACTTTCCCCACTAGGAATTGCTTCTAAAAGTTCTAATTTCAAGCGGTCGTTCATTTCTTGAAACAGTTTAGCTGCTTCTTCTCGAGAAACCTCAACTCGTTCTATCTTTATATTTTCATTTATGATTTTTTTCATTTCTTTTTCGATTTTCCGTAAATCTTCTATGTTTACACTACTTGGAAGATCCATATCATAATAAAATCCATTTTCAATAACAGGCCCTACTCCAAGATTTATATCACCATACAATCTTTTTACAGCTTGCGCTAAAATATGTGCCGCGGAGTGTCTTGCAATTTCTACACCTTCATCTGAATCTATAGTAATGATTTCTACTTCCGCATTTTCTTCAATATTTCGGCGTAAATCATATAACCCATCATTTACTTTCCCCGCAACTGCTTTCTTTTTTAAACTATTGCTAATGGATCCCGCAATTTCTTCTAAAGTAATTCCTTTTACAAATTCTTTCACACTACCATCTGGAAATTTAATTTCAATCATTTGTTCTTTCATTTTTCATCTCTCCATTTCATAATAAAAAGCACACTCATCCCTAAAATAGGGACGAGCGTGCTTATACCCGTGGTTCCACCCAGATTCCCATCATAAAAAACATAATGGCTTCATTTACGGTAACGTCGTTTACACGGCACTAGATACTTCATTTCCCCAGTGCAGCTCTAAGGTGGTAAGTTATTTTTCTGCGTTAGGAAGTTCTCAGCTTTCCTTCCTTCTCTGTATAACCGGGGAAAATAACTCGTGTCCTTTTCTT
>NZ_JAKUFF010000096.1:0-13822 GCF_022663305.1 Bacillus cereus group sp. BfR-BA-01408
TTGTATTAATAACGGAATTCGTAGTGGTGTCAATAACAGAAACAGTATTGCTATTTTGATTTGTGACATAGGCACGAGTGCCATCTAGTGTAAAGACGATTATTCTAGGACGAATGCCAACAGGAATGGTAGCGCTAACTGTATTCGTAGCAGTATCAATAACAGAAATATTGTTGCTTAATTCGTTTGCAACATATGCAAAGGCCCCATTTGGAGAAACAGTGATTCCTTGTGGAGCGTTGCCAACAGGAATGGTAGCAACAACTGTGTTAGTAGCAGCATTAATAACAGAGACCGTATTGTTACCGTGATTTCCAACATAAACAGTTGTGTTATTTGGAGAAACAGCTACACCGATTGGATTAGATCCAACAGGGATGGTAGCAATAACTGTATTCGTAGCCGTATTAATAACAGAAACGGTATTAGAAAAAATATTAGTAACATAAGCGCGAGTCCCATTTGGAGAAACGGTTACTTCGAGAGGTGCATTACCTACAGTGATTGTAGCAACAACTGTATTTGTTCCGGTGTTAATTACAGATACTGTATCATTTGTTGGATCATCTATGGCTCCTGCGTTTGTAACATAAACAAGGAAATTACATGCAGGTCCAGTCGGTGCGGTTGGTCCAGTCGGTCCAGTCGGCCCAGTCGGTCCAGTCGGTCCCGGTGGACATTCACACTCTCCAGTTGGCCCTGGTGGTCCTTCTGGTCCTTGAATACCTTGCACACCTTGAGGTCCAGTCGGCCCTGGTGGTCCTTCCGGTCCTTGCATTCCTTGCACACCTTGAGGTCCAGTCGGCCCTTCGAGTCCTTCTGGCCCTTGAAGCCCTTGGATACCTTGAGGTCCAGTTGGTCCTTCTGGTCCCTCCGGCCCTTGAATTCCTTGTACCCCCTGAGGTCCAGTCGGCCCTGGTGGTCCAGGAACTCCCATTCCGGTTCCGGATCCAGTTGGCCCTGGTGGTCCTGGTGGTCCTTGAATACCTTGCACACCTTGGGGCCCAGTCGGTCCCGGTGGTCCTTCTGGCCCTTGAAGCCCTTCCACGCCTTGAGGACCAGTCGCTCCTGCAAGTCCTTCCGGCCCTTGAAGCCCTTGTACACCTTGAGGTCCAGTCGCTCCTTCTGGTCCTTCTGGCCCTTGAATACCTTGTACACCTTGAGGACCAGTCGCTCCTTTAGGTCCTGGAAATCCTCTAGGTCCAGTCGCGCCAGTAGGACCGGGTATTCCGGTAATATTTAATAGAGAACTATTCAATATTCCTTGCAAAATTAAGTTAAATGTTTGTTGTAACAATGGGTCCGATATATTGGAACAACTAATGAGCGAAGATAAATTTTGGAATAGAAATTGAAATAACGCAGAGATTTGAGTAAGCGATGCAGTAGGTAAGGAATTAATTAATTGAGTTATAGTTCGTATAACTAAATTTCTATTTGGAGTATTTGGTTGCACTGTAATAATTAAATCGTTTAATGCCTGTAATGCAGATTGGAGTATTTGTATAGTTGTCGGATTTGGCGTGGTAAAGAAAGAAAGGATTGCTTGGTTTAATTGGTTAATTAGGGACAATAATTCTTGTTGCTGAGAAAATGAGAAAAAAACAGGTGTACAACAATTACTTTGATTGCAAGAGGATATAGAAATAAAACAGGGAAATTGGAACTTTTTGCACGGGTCGTTTGAGTTTTGATTATTTTTCATAATTACCTCCTTTTAAAAAGTTTAAATAGTAAGTACATTTGATAATCAATATTTGCTTCTAATTGTAATGTGTTTATGAGTATAAGTTATATGTGAAATACCTAGGAACATTTTTTAAAAGTATATGTAAATAAAATGGAGGTGTTCTTATGAGACTAGTAATATTGTAAAAATTTGATGATAATTATAAGTTTAATTAAGTTAGAGTCTAATGAAGTTCCATTTAGAATTTTATGTAAGGTTATTCATTTTTTTATTATGCTTTAAAAATTCAATCATGTTTAATAATTGAAATATGAAATTGAAGATATTAAAAGAAAGAATAAAATGAGAAACTTACTAAAAGTTAACGTGCTAGTTTTCAGCACTTCCTAAAAAAAGAATCATACTATGATTTGTAATAGCTTATATGGAAGTGAGTTGGAAATAATGTTTTATTCATATTTTGCTAATCAACCTAGTATGCGACCAGCGTATGGTACATCAATCACGTTTAGCGGAGCACAAAGTACAGTTCAAGCTGTTCAACAAGCGTTACAAATGCAACAACAAATGCAAATGCAGCAACAAGGTATCCAGCCGTATTATTCATCCATGGAGTATTTTTATCCAGTGCATCAAATCACACCGTATGGAAGTTCTTTTCTTACTATCCCATATGGAACTGTATTTAATCTATAAAGAAAAATTTTTATTAATTGGGAGCAGGTTCCAAACGGATTATTAGCTCTTACCAATCAGGCAACACGGCTCCCACCTAACTTTTGCGTATGTGCCGAATTTTGAGATGTGAGTCTTATTGCTTACAAATGGCGGGTACAATTGAGGGGGATGAAATTGTGTTTATGTAAGCGTCAAATAGTTCCCACATATAATTTGTAAATAATCCATGAGATAATCCCCGTATATACTACAAGTTGAGTGTTTTGTGAGAAGAAACCGATTAAAGAAAGAATAGGAATTACCTTATTTATATCTTTTTATGCTACTGTTTTCTATATTTGGATTCATGTTAGGTTGGATGATAAGCTTTGGACCATAAAATGTGTGAAAGGACGAATGTAGATTCGTTCTTTTTTATGCATAAAAAGTAAAATAGATAAGGAAAGGATTTATCAAGTTTGAATAGAGATTACTATACTACTAGGTTGTGGTGTTATTGATATGTCTTCCGCTTACGTGTATATAAATAGGCGACAAGTATAGGGGGGGGAAACAATAGTTCGTCCAAACATTGCGAATCTTTTTTACATAATCTGGAGTAATAAGCATGAAAGGGGAACGAGTATGTCTTGCTATTACTACTATAAGTATTGTAAAGAATATAAAAAGAAACAGCATAACTGTAAGAACGATAGTAAGTGTAATGACAACAAGGACAACCTTGTTAGGGCATCAGCATTTAGAGCTAGAAATACGGTGGATCAAACGGTTCCTGCCAATACTTTTGTAAAGGTATTATTCCAGGATGAACAATTTGATTTAGCAAATGAGTATAATCCAGCAACATCTATTTTTATTCCGAAGACTAGAGGGGTTTACTCTATTATTGGTACGATTGGTTTTTTTCCAAATGATTTTAATTTAAATTATAGAGCTCGTGTAGAAATTCGTGTGAATGGAAACGCAGCAATAGCTATAGATAATGACTTTTTTGGTCCAATAGGTTTTGGAAATGTAGTAAGTGTTTCGACGATTATTCAATTGCATGAAGGAGATCAAGTTGAGGTTTATGCACAAAGTAGCATAGACGGAGTTTTAAGTACTTCGGAAGACGGCTCACATTTTGAAGCAGCAAGATTCCCTTCTCCAATTAAATAACGAAGAGAATAAAATACTTTTCAGTAGGTCTAGTTAATCCCCTGTACCGAATGGTGGGGGATTATTATTGTTTTTTTTAATATATAAGTAAATGGATTAAATATAGTTTGTTTCATGAAAATTTCATATGCTAAAGATGTAATGATGAAAGGTAAAGTTTTAAAATTATTTTTTACAGTTTTGATTTTGAAAGGACTATCTTATTTTAAGTATAGATCTTCTGCAGGTAATAAAAAGAGTAAGTAACAAGGTTGTAAAAGTTCTTTGGCGTTACATTTGCTAGTTGCCTAACGGTATAAAAAGATATCTTAATTTATGTCCGTATAATTACAGGCTTTTTCATTACTATATAGAAATTACATATTTAACATCGGTTTGTGCAGGTATTGCTATTGATAACATTAAGAACAAAGTACACTATACAAAAATAAAATAAATCCTAAGATGAGTAGTATCGGATGAAACTTGAACATATTTGACCTCCCTGAGTATATAAAGAATGTTAATACATCTTTGGTCAATTTAGAAGGAAAATATATTAGATGAATGATGCTTGAATGGATACACAAATTTAACAGAGTAGTGAGTGTATAATAAATAAAGGAGTATTGTGAGGGGAACCTTGACTAGATTGTTTACAAAAGGCAGGTCAATTTACCCCATGTGAAATATAAAAGTGATCCGGTTTATATTTCACGTGAAGTAAATAAAGAAAGAGCATACATAAAAAGTACGCTCTAAAGAAAGATAGGTTTTATGAGTGGATAATCTCCATACGATAATATATGTTCGGTTGATGTAAATGTGTGAAAAATCAATAAATTATCAATGGAATATCATGAAATGAGTAATTTTAGTCTATTAATAAGGTTGTGTAGTTAACCAAATTGTAAAGAGTTTGTATAGAATGGATTAACAGCTCGATAATGATCGTACTTCAGTTTCATATTTCGTATAGTTTGGATATTGTGTAATAGTTTGACATTTAGGTGTGGAAAGTTGATTAATTATAGAAACATTTGTAATTACTTCGTTACAAGGACCGAAAAATGTAACTTTTAATTTTGAATTTGGTGGGACTTTGAAAACAATAGGTTTTTTCTCCATGAAATCAGCTCCTATGATGCAGTATTGTATACTGCGTTTTTTCGTTCGTATTATAAAGACGTACTAATATAATATGAACTTTTAGTTGAGTTGATAATGATATGGAGTTTTATAGAATGGTAAAAATGTGGAAACAGAGTACAGACTAAGAATATTTTATGGAATGTTTAAATAATATAATATATAAAAGTGGAAAATAAGTAATCTATCTAATACACTTTTTTCCTTGCTACATATCATAATAGTAAGAATTGTATTAGGAGGTAATGAAAGAGTGCAAGAAAATGTACAAGCTCAGCTTTCACCGCCGTGGATCACATATTTTAATGAGTTAAAAAATTCAATTGGTGCTGATCCAACTGTTACAGTTGGTCCGTTGATTCCAGTTGGCGGGAATTATATTATTTTGGTGCACGCGTTAAGTGATGAAAAAGCGAGAGCGTTAGCAACGCTCCTAAAATCTTTTGTAGAATTTGGGAATGTAAGTGTAACAGTTATTGTCACTAATAAGGAAAATGACATTGTAAATCCATTTCCATGTCCTCTAGATGTATTTGAAATTGCCCATTTATTTCAAGTGGCGTTAGAAAATAATCCTTATTTTGAACAAGTTGTTGTACAACCACAGCTCCCTGGTGGGTCAAATGTTGTCTTTCCAGTTTTTGCTGCGCAAGTGATTCAATTTTTTAACGATGATATTTCAAATTTATGTCAAACATTTACTGGTGTTGCTGCAAATGTATTTCATGATGTAATGAACGATGACGTTTGTGGTATCCCAATATTATTCTCCACAAGCTGTGTTTCGAGCAGGGAAAGTGCACAATTACAAAATACAGATTTAACACCAAAACTGTTTTATTAAATTGTGAGAAGACATTTTCATTAATAGGAAATGTCTTTTTCGTATGCATTAACGTTACTTTGTAGAGTTATTGCGGGCGATAAACGAGGCTTCCACTGATAAAATTGTTACTGAATCTTATATAGAGTGTAAAGATAGTATTTTTGAATTGAAATATAAAAGAAATGAGAGATAAATTGTTTTTGTTAATATAGAATAATCACAAAAAATACAGTAAATTAGCGTTCATACATATGTTTCATCGTATAAAGAAGATTAATTACAAAAAACGAAGATTAGTAGTAATAGAGAAAATAATTCTAGTATTAGTGCAAAAGATAGATTGATTAACTAATGTTATATAATGGTACATAGTTTTTTCACATGAAATGAATTACATCTAGAAAACACATTGTATACACAACAACACTGTATAGTTATTCTTATATAATAATAAAAGTGAGGTATTTTGGATTGAAAAAGAAAAAGCTATTTTTAGGAACAATTATTTCATGCGTAGTACTGGCATTATCTGCATGTGGTTCCTCAGGTAACGTAGTAACATCAAAAGTAGGAAATGTTACAGAGAAAGAGTTAAGTAAAGAGTTAAGACAAAAATATGGGGAAAGTACTTTATATCAAATGGTGTTAAGTAAGGCATTGCTAGATAAATATAAAGTTTCAGATGAAGAAGCAAAAAAACAAGTAGAAGAAGCAAAAGATAAAATGGGCGACAATTTCAAATCGACTTTAGAGCAAGTTGGATTGAAAAATGAAGATGAATTAAAAGAGAAAATGAAGCCAGAAATTGCATTTGAAAAAGCGATTAAAGCTACTGTCACAGAAAAAGATGTCAAAGATAACTATAAGCCAGAACTGAAAGTAAGTCACATTTTAGTGAAAGATGAAAAGACTGCTAAAGAAGTGAAAGAGAAAGTAAATAATGGTGAAGACTTTGCGGCTTTAGCGAAGCAATACTCAGAGGATACCGGTTCCAAAGAACAAGGCGGAGAAATAGCTGGTTTTGCACCAGGGCAAACGGTGAAAGAATTTGAGGAAGCTGCATATAAATTAGATGCAGGACAAGTAAGTGATCCAGTAAAAACAACTTACGGTTACCATATTATTAAAGTGACAGATAAAAAAGAATTGAAGCCATTTGATGAAGTGAAAGATGATATTCGTAAAGATTTAGAACAGCAAAGACTACAAGACACGACAGGTAAATGGAAGCAACAAGTAGTCAATGATTTATTGAAAGATGCTGATATTAAGGTGAATGATAAAGAGTTTAAAAAGACATTTGAATTTCTAGAAAAGAAATAATGACTGTAATTAGAAAAGGGAACCTTTAAAGGTTCCCTTTTCTAGTTAGTGTGTGAGTTATAAATAGATAGTAAGACAATACAATATTACATATAAATATTAAGAATTACAATGGAAATTTATGTAATTATCTTGAAGTAGGTTAATCATTACTTCGTAGAATGTTGATATTATAATGTTTTGTTTCATCTCATTAAATATAAAACGAATTAATTAATTTTAGCCCATTATTTGTAGGCAGTAAGATTTGCGTAGGCTAATTATTAGTCAGGAATGAACAAAGCTTGAGTGGATTAAAGTTTCACTTTACCCCATTTTAATGGGCAGTAAGACCCCCATCTCAAAATTCAGCGAAAGCAAAGAAGTTAGATAGGGATGAACTGCCCATAAAAGTCCGATTGGTTCAACTAATAATCAGTGGGGGATGAAGAACCCCCCCACTGATTAAAGTTTCACTTTATAGAAGTGGATAAACATAATTTGCAGAATGAAACATACAATAAGATTGAAATATATTGACGTTAAATGAAGTGAAAAGCAGAGCATTCTATTAAGATGGATGTTCTTTTTAGTATGAAATTTTAAGGAGAAGAATGAATACTTTTAAATGAATTATTGAATAGATAAATAAATTATGTAGGGGGAGAAAATGTGAAAGTAATTTTTCAAAGAGAAGACGGAGGAAAAATTTTTGAATCGTATGATGAAGATATAAATAACCTATTAGCTATTTTAAAAGAAACGAAAGGGATTAAAATCGGGATGGTTGAATATGAGGTATTAAAATACGAATTAGAGTATTTTCAAAACCCGAAAAAAGCAGTAACAGAGAGGGAGTTACATATAATAGTACAACCAAAATATATTTAATAATTAGAGTGAATTATTAATGAATAGTTTTATGCAGTATGTACGAAAAGAGAGTGTTTAAATTGCTCTCTTTTCATAGAAATTCATAAGGAACGAATGGAGGTCCATTATAAATCCCTTAAATTTTGTGAGTTCGTTCTTTATAATATATGCTTTCATTTATAGATGGTTAATAAACTCGAAAAAATTAAAACTTTTTAGTTGATCTTTTCACCTCCCATTTAATAGGAAGTGAAAAGATCATTTGATGAAGAAAAAATAAATCTCTTCTCAAAAGAACGTAAGTTCGTGTATAATTAGAACGAATGTTCTTTTGAGTGTAGATAGTATAAGATTTAGAAATAAAGTGAAACTGTAATTAGCGGGTGTTTACGGGGAGTTGATCTTCGACTTACTTTCCTTGTATGTCTTGAATTTTGAGGTAGGAGATTTCTTACCTGTTCATGCGGGAGAAATATGAGCCGAGCAATTATTAAAGAATAATCGAAGCACAATATGTTTGAAATAGAATGGATAAATAATCGAGGAGATAGAGAAATGAATGATGTAAAGATGCAAAGAGCAAAAAGAGAATGGGTTCCATTTACAGTAATGTCGGAACAGTTATTAAGTATGCGAAAGGTTATTGGGGAGAAATTTAAAGTACAAAAACCATTCTTAACAAAAGAAGCAAAAGAGGGAATTTCTGATAAATTATTAATGTCATTATTGTCTGAGAAAGAAATATTGGTGACATATTTTGAAGATGGGTACATACTTACAAGCTATATGACAGTTGTACATATAAATCCGCTAAAGCGCATTGTAATGTGTACTGACGCGTTTTATAAAACTTACGTATTTAATACCACGGATATTATTGAAATAACGTAAAGTAAGCTAAAATTTAACTTTTAGCTTACTTTACGTTATGTTAGATGTGGAACAGAAAAAATGAAACGGAAAAGCAGCTAGCTTCATACTAGCTGCTAAGCCCCAGGGAAAGGGAGAAAAAGATAGGGTACTCCAAAAATCAACAATAGCTGTATAACAGCCTGATTATAGTATGGACAAATTTAAAATTCTTAAACAGAACGATGAAAAAATAGGGTTAAGCTGTACCGACTTGGTTTTGATCCGCAAGGTCAGAATCAAACGTATTAGTCGCACTCACACCATTAAAAGTATTAACAACAAAACCAACGTTGGAAGCGCCAGATCCATTATAAGCCTTCGTATTTTCTTTTGGAGAAACGTTGTAGAAATCACCTAAGTTAAATGAACCGTTACTATTTTGTACAACTAAATTCCCTACAACTGAGGGCATAGTTTTCACCCACTTTACAATCATTTGTTAACACTACTATATGGTCTTATAGTCCAAATGGTTCATCTAACAAAAATTGCGGAATAGTAAAACGTTTGAAGTGTAGCTTAATCCCATAATAAAAGTGTGTTAAACTGAATGTAAGGTTACGTAATTAAAAATGAAAATTGTATAATTATCATATGTGAAAACAAAGGAGGCAAAATGTAATGAATAATGTTATAAAAAAAGTAGATTTAACAGATGCAAAGTCAAGTAATCTTGTTGCACTTATTTATAGCAATGAAGTTATATTGATTGAAGAAGCATTTTGTCCAAATGAAATAAAATTAAAGTTTAATGAAATTGCAATTTTATCGGCTATTAAAACGGCGCATATAATGAAAGTATCCATTAGAAAAGAGCTTGACGCGTTTTTTCATGACACGGGTGTTTTATTGGTGAAGCATAGTGCTGAGTATGGAAACAGTCAATCTATCACTATGCATTTTGAACAATTTAAAAAGTTACAACATGAGATTGAGTATTTAAGTAAAAGTATGTAATAAGACAAGATGAAGATTCTTTCATAGAGGTGAACAGTTCTATGTTGAAAAAATGGTTTGAAAATTTTTTAGACGAATCTCACTGTAAACATAAATATAGTTTTATTAAGATGCAGGATAATGAAGATTTCAAAAGTGGTAAGCTAGGTGTAGCTTATGTGTATAGGTGTGAGAAGTGCGGGAAAGAGAAGTTGAAATTTAAAAGCAATAACGAAATAAATAATGATTTTTTTGATATATAGGAAAGAGTAACTGTTATGGGTTACTCTTTTTTGTATTTTTAACACACTATAGAATGCACAAAATTAAATGTAGAAAATAAATATGAGTTAAAGGAGGGCATTTATGTATTTCGAAAGCACTAGAAAACTTCTAAATAGGTGATAAGAATGAATCTAAGCGGTTTAAAAGTGACAGGAGCATGGTTTCAAGTAGGAGGAAATCTTACAGCGGCAATTGGGACGACAAGAGGATTTATCGGGGAGGAGAAAGCTGAATCGAAAATTGTAATTGTAGGAAGCTCATTACAAGCCCTCGGGTATATATTGCAAATTATAGCGAGTAATGAAACCGAAGATGAAGGTGAAAGAGAAAATCAAAGTATGTGTTTGGAGAATAAAAGTGAAATGCTCGATAAAATGGGCATTGAGTTATTAGCGTTAGGAAATATATCAAATGTAATAGGAACATATTTTAATATAAAGGAACAATTGAAAGAGAATGATTATCTTATAATTATAGGGAATAGCTTACAATCGATTGGAGCTCTTTTAGGAGTAGAAGCGGCTTTGCTTCAGATTAAAACGGTACAGAAAATAATAATACTAGGCAATTCTCTGCAAAGTTTAGGGGCTGGACTTCAAGCGTATCAAGGCATTATTAATGTGATGAAGAATAGAATCGAAAATGAAGACAGTATAGTTGATCAGAAAGATGAGAGAATAATAGCACTCATTGGTGTTTGGATACAAGCGATAGGAACTGTTATTTCTGCAATTGGATTAACTATAATAGAGAAAGAAGAAAGATTAGAAAAAATAATCATATGAAATTGTTCATGGAAAGATTGTATGTAAAATTTCAATTTTACATAAGTAGAAAAGTTGAAGTGGTAGGTTTTTTGACATTGAAAGAGAATATATAACAGTAGAACAGTTATTAGTGGTTAATAAAAATATTAGAAATGCAAAAGTCATTGGTTTGTATAGCGTATGGAGAGAGAAAAATACAAAATAAGGAGTTTTCAAGAAATGATGTATTTGTTGGCAATTCTTCTTCCACCTGTAGCCGTATTATTTTGTGGAAAACCATTTCAAGCAATAATTAATTTCATATTAACATTAATATTTTGGGTTCCAGGCGTTATTCATGCGATATTAGTTGTACATGATAAAAAAGCAGATCGGCGTTTAAAAAAACAAATTCAAGCATATGATGAAATAAATAAAAAGAACAGAAGATAGCTGAGTTGTGAAACGATTTTAAAAAGAAAGGGGGGACCACCTCCTTTCTTTTTTTATTCTGGTTAAGTTTATATTTTGGTGTAGCGGTAAGAATTTTTAATATAAGTATTGTGATAATTCGTTTTTGAGTGTGCGTTTAGTAAACCGGTGTAAATGTTTTCAGGAACGTTAAAGAAATCATACAGTCCATTCTTTAATTGAATGCGTAAAATCATAGAAAAAGGATTATATCCAACAGCAACTATAGTTTTGGAAATCACGGGAGATAACTCCATCATTACGCAACTCCTCACTTTTCATTTTTAATAATTTCTTATAGCTGTTGAGGTTGTGATGTTGAAATCTTTATAATTAAAGAGGTATTATACTTATATGCAATATATTAAATGTTCGTTATACGTAATTATAAGGAAGTTCACACGAAGTACATATCGTTGTGCTATTTTTATTTCACCTTTGATTTATAAATAAGAAAATATTGACCATTTGAAAAAAAGGTATATTATTTATACGAGGTATTAAAAATTCACTTTTTACATTCTATGCTTAAAGGGGCAGCATTATTAGAAAAATAGAAGTGAAAATACTTTGTGTAACAAGCATTCTAAAATTTATAATCTGTGAATTAGGAAAATATTGAATGCTCCAGGTCAATATACTTTCTTAATTAAATTTATTTTAGAAAGTGACCTCAATATTTTTAAGTAAATCAACGGGAGAATTGAAAGGCAGGAGAAAGTAACATGTCAGAAAATTATCGTTCTCGAGAGGAGCGACGACAAGTTAAAAAGAAAAAACAGCCAGCTTCTAAAACACAAAAACCAAAAGGTAAAACATCATTTTTTCGCAAGTTTTTAATTACTTGTTTATTACTTGGTATTGTTGGTTTAGTGGGGGGAGTTGCTACCTTCTTCGTAATGATTAAGGATGCACCGAAACTTGAGAAAGCAAAACTTGTTAATCCGTTATCCTCAAAAATTTATGATAAAAATGGCGATTTGGTATATGAATACGGGAAAGAAAAGCGGACGAATGTTACGTATGATCAAATTCCTAAATTAGTAGAAAATGCATTTTTAGCAACAGAAGATTCACGTTTTTATGAGCATAGTGGAGTAGACTTTAAAGGTACTGCCCGTGCTGTCTTGGTGAGTCTTAAAGGAGATTACGGTTCACAAGGTGGAAGTACAATAACGCAACAGGTTATTAAAAACTACTTCTTATCGATGGAAAAAACATCAAAACGTAAGGTCCAGGAAATATATTTAGCGTATAAACTAGAACAACAATATTCAAAACATGAAATTTTAGAAATGTATTTAAATAAAATTAACTTAGGAAACCGTTCATATGGTATCGCAACAGCAGCACAAAACTACTATGGTAAAGAATTGAAAGATTTAACATTACCAGAAGTTGCGATGCTTGCAGGTTTACCGAAAGCACCGAATAACTATGATCCAACGAAAACGGAGAATATTCAAAGAGCAACAGAAAGAAGAAATGTTGTACTAGGATTAATGAATCGACATGGCTATATTACGAAGGCAGAAATGGAAGAAGCTTCAAAAGTTGAAGTGACAAAGGGACTTAAGACAGCAACGGAACTTCAAACAATGCCGCATACTGCATTTATGGATGCCGTAGTGAAAGAAGTAGAAAAAGAAATACCAGATGTTAATATTGGATCTGATGGCTTAGAAATTTATACAACATTAGACCCGAAAGCACAAGAATTTGCTGATAAGATTTTAAATGACAATATTATTAATTATCCAAATGATAAGTTCCAAGGTGCTTTCACATTTATGGATACGAAAACAGGAGAAGTTCGTGCTATAGGTAGTGGACGCGGTGAAAATAAAGCAGTATTTAAAGGGCATAATATGGCAATTGAATTAGATCGTGCAGCTGGTTCAACTATGAAGCCAATCTTTGATTACGGTCCTGCAATTGAATACTTAAAATGGGCTACGTATCATCAAATTGATGATTCTCCATTTAAATATTCAACTGGACAAGAACTTCGAAATGCGGATAGAAGTCACTTAGGCCCAATTACTATGCGTGAAGCGCTAAAAATGTCACGTAACGTTCCAGCAGTTAAAACTGCAAAAGAAGTAGGACTGAATAAATCAAAGGAATTCTCTGAGAAATTAGGTATTACATTTAATAAACCGCCGGCAGAATCTACAGCGATTGGTACAAACGAAGTATCACCAACTGAAATAGCAGGTGCTTATGCGACATTTGGTAATGGTGGAAAGTATGCAAAACCGCATTTTGTTAAGAAAGTAGTTTATCCAGACGGTAAGTCACAAAGTTTTGAGCAAAAACCAAAACAAGTTATAGCTGACTCTACAGCATATATGATTACTGATATGCTTCGTTCAGTAGTAACATCTGGTACTGGTACAGCGGCAAATATAAGTTCTTTAGATGTAGCTGGTAAAACAGGTACAACAAACTATGATTCAAAACAACTAGCGAAATATAACATTCCAGAAAGTGCAACCCGGGATAGTTGGTTTGCAGGTTATACGCCGCAATATACGATGGCGGTATGGACTGGATATATGAAAGATGGTAAAGACGAGTATATTAGTAGTAAAAATACGAAAATTGCACAGTTGATCTTTAAAGAAATGATGAGTAAGTTTGCTACTGACAAATCAAGCTTTAAAATGCCAAGTAGTGTTATTCAAGAAGGTAGTGAGCTACGTATAAAAGGGGAAAAACGTGATTCTTCTCCAAATACGAGCGTACCTGATACAACGGAACAACCAAAACAAGATCAACAGCAAAAGACTGAAGAAGAGAAAAAGCAAGAAGAAT
>NZ_JAKUFF010000097.1:0-13637 GCF_022663305.1 Bacillus cereus group sp. BfR-BA-01408
CCAGATCCAAAACCAGATCCAAAACCAGATCCAAAACCAGATCCAAAACCAGATCCAAAACCAGATCCAAAACCAGAT
This sequence comes from Bacillus cereus group sp. BfR-BA-01408, assembly GCF_022663305.1. NCBI lineage: Bacteria > Bacillati > Bacillota > Bacilli > Caryophanales > Bacillaceae > Bacillus > Bacillus cereus group sp. BfR-BA-01408. The sequence continues at coordinate 79 of NZ_JAKUFF010000097.1, forward strand.
CCAAAACCAGATCCAGATCCAGAACCAACACACCCAACAATTACAGTATCACCAAAAACGGGTGATATTTTAGTTGAGTGGTACGCTGGAAATGGAAAATACTACTCATCTGTTTTCTTTAATGATTTTTATACGAGTCAAAAAGAACTGGATGAAAATGCATTAAATAATTTAACAAGCTACTATAGTAAAAAAGAAGACTGGACGCTCGTTAGCCAATTGAATACACCATCAAAATCAAAATCGATAGCTGAACATAAGTTAGCGTTAGATAATGTAGAACAAATTCTTACAAGTGGTGAATATTCAAATGAGAGAGCACTATTTTATTTACGTAATCAAATGAATGTACTAAATGAATCGGTTACTACACAAGAAGAGTTACAAAGATACATGAGTGAAAATAAGAAAGATTATATTAAATCTGTAGCAGAAAAAGTTTATCAAACAGCAATAAAAGAAAAAAGAGAGTGGTCAAATACAGGAGATGTAGCATCTTTAGAACAAGCATTAAGTAAATTTTATTTAGTTACATCAGTATTTGAAAGTGTAGATCCTGCATTAGTAGAAAAAGCGAATCAAGATGTAGAAGATATTTTCAACAAGCTATTACAAGAAGAATTACAGAACCTTAATATCCAAACATCAGTAGTGATGTCTGCAACTGAGACAAAAGAAAAAGCAAGCCCTGTAAAAGAAAAGACTAGCAGTAATGAAGAAAAAGCAGTGAAAGAAGTTCCTAGCAGTAATGAAGGAAAAGTAGTTAAAGAAGAAAATGCAAGTGAAAATGAGGCAACAGCTACATCAAGTGAGAAAAATCTAAAAGAATCAATAACTGAAGGTGCCACAAATAACAATAAAATAAATAATGTAGATTCAAGTAATCAAAAAGAAAAAGTGAAATCTGATCCGGCTGAAGAAGCAATTGCTCAAATTGATGTATATTTAAATCCAGCGAATCCACAATATGAAAATGCTTTACTATTAGCAAATCAGTATATTGACGGTGCAACGGGAGAACAAAAAGAAAAATTAGAACAGCAATTTAGTGCGGCTGTAGAGGGACTTCGTGGACAAATTAAAGATTCTAATTTCAAAGTCGAAGATGCTATAAATAAAGCGAATTTATTAGCAAATACGGCAAGAGTAGAAAAATCTGTTCAAGATGAATCTCATAAATTATTAATGCCGCTAATGTTTGAAAGAAAAGCAAACGATGCTGCAAATAATGGAGAATATTATACAGCGGTATTAAATATTGCAAATGCAATTCGTACAAAGCACCCATTGGAACGTTCAAGAGAAGAAATGGTTAATTATGCGAATAAATTATGGACAGATACAGAAAATGAATGGAATAAAATGAATGGAAAGACAGGGTGGCAAAGTGAAGTAGGTAAAACATTATTACCATCATACACATTACTTGCACAGTTAAAAGATATTGATAAAACGATTGGCCAAATTAGTGGTATGAATATGATTGATAATGCATCAAAAAAAATGGAGGGAATTCAGCTTGTGCAATTAGCAGGTGATGAAGCAAATAAAGAAGGACAAACAAGCCTTTATAATGCTTTACATTATTATGGTCAAGCAGCTTCACGCGGTGTTGTTGACAAAACAGGATTTTCTAATGTTGCTGGTCTTGTAATTAAAGAAGCAAAACAGTTAGAAAAAACGCAATATAAATCAGCGTTAAACAATTATCAAATTTTATATAAAACACCAGGTATCGAAGAATTAGGAATTAAAGATGGAGTAAAAGCGGCAATTGAGTATTTGAGTACATTTGAAGCTGCAAAGGTAAGCGGTAATAAAGATACGATTGAAGATTTAGCTTCAGCAATTGAATTAACTTACCACTCTATGGAACTAGGATATCCAGAAGCAGATGCAAAAGAATGGATGAATACGGTAGCTCTAAAAATGTCGAATAAAGGTGCAGGATATATGTCCGCAACTGACATGAATAATGCATATAAATGTTTTGAATTTTTAAGTCGTGATAAGTATGCAAATGCTATTAATGGAGAAATAACGAAACAAGCAAAAAAGAATGTAGAAACAATTAAATCTATGAACGTTAAAAAATAATTAGATTTAATATTCGCCATCTTACCTTGAGTAAGATGGCGAAATTATTTCGCATAAGGAGTGAAATTCAATGAGTTTACTAGAAATTTGTCCATTAGATGAGGCGTTAGTGGAGGCTTTACAGAATAAAGAAAAAAGAGTTCGTTTTTATGAGATATTACAGAAATCAAATTTGTACGTTGTTGCTTCGGTAGAGGGCGATACAACTGTAGATGAAGAAGGAAATTTGATTTCAACTGAAAATACACAATTGCAAATTCATTATTTTGAAATGGAAGAAGGATTAATGTTACCACTGTATTCTGATTTGAAACATTTAGAAATGGTTATTCCAGAAGAATGTCCGTATGTCTCTATGAATGCAGTTGAATTATTAAAGACGATAGATTTAGAGGCAAATGTAATATTAAACCCAGGAACAAAATTTCAAAAATTATTTGTAAAGGAAGAAATTGAAGCGATTTGTGATAACAGTATCTTTGATATTTTTTCTAAAGGGAATAAGTAAAAATTGATGCAGTTCTATTTCTTTTTGGTATAAAATAGAGGAAGGTGGGAGAAGGTTTGGAAATTAAGGTCAAACCTGAACAACTCGAACAAATTGCCAAAAACATATCAGAGATGCAAACACACAGCCAGACCATACAACAAAATCTCAATCAATCTATGTTTAGTATTCAAATGCAATGGCAAGGAGCAACGAGTCAACATTTTTATGGGGAATATATGAGATCAATGAGACTCATGGAATCTTACATACGTAACTTACAAGTTACAGAAAAAGAATTACGGCGTATCGCTCAAAAGTTTCGTCAAGCTGATGAAGAATATCAAAAGAAACAAAATGAAAAATTGAAAGAAGCCCATAAAAAAGAAAAGAAAAATGAAAAATCATGGTGGGAAAAGGGAATAGAAGGAGCAGCTGAATTCATTGGAGTAAATGATGCAATTCGTGCAGTTACCGGTAAAGACCCTATTACAGGAAAAGAATTATCAACAAAAGAAAGACTCATTGCCGCAGGATGGACGCTCCTAAACTTTGTTCCTGTTGGAAAAGTGGCAAGTCTTGCTGGAAAAGGAATAAAGTATGTCGCTTCTAGTTTTGGGAAGACGATTGTAAAAGCGGGAAAAAAATTAGGCGAAGGCGTAACAATGGTGGCTGGAAAAGCTGGAATAGCAGCTGTCGATGGCATAAAAACAGCCAGCCACAAAGTAAAAGAGGGTGTAAACTTTGTAGCCTCCACAGCAAAAGGATTTGCCGACAAAATCGGAAGTCTATGGAACAAAGGTGCCACAACCGTAAAAACAACCTTCTTGCAGGGGAATGAAAAGATCCAGCACGCAGTAAAAACATTAATGGAGTACAAATGGATCCCAGGCGAGGGAAAAGGCTTCGCCATGGCTGGAGTAGGAAATGTCTCAGGAGGAGGACAGTATTCTCTGAAAGAGGCTTATCAGTATATGGCGAGTAAGGTTGTTAAGGGTACGGGTAATGGTAAGCATTTAAATGATATACCTAGAATAAAAGAAATTGAAGTGAAATTTAACTACAAAACAAAATTCGATTCAGAAGAATTTGCAAGACAGTTAAAGGATCAAGAAAAAGGTATGAATGAATTAACCGTACATGAATACCGGGAAAATCGAAATCGATTTATTGATAAAGGTAGGGCAATAGAAGGAAATGCATACCAGCAGGCAGCAAGAGAAAGAGCATTAAGAGATAAAATTGATGAGTTATTTGAACAAGGATTAACACTTAAAGAAGCAAAGACGCAAGCGAATGAATGGATGAAAACTCAAGCAGCACTTCATAATCCAGATCAGGTTGCGGGTGGAAGACCTGAAGTAATAGGAGGGATGGGAGATAAGAGGGTTAATTTCTCTATAGGTAGTCAATGGCGGACTAGAATCAAAATTGTTGATAAACAAATCGAGGAAATAGCAAAAAACATGACATCAGAACAACTAAAAAATACTTATTTGAATGTCAAGTTAACACATTAAAGGAGGAAAAAAATTGCATAAATTAAAAATAATGAAGGAATTTAAACTGGAACAAAAAGTCCCTGAAAGTATAATTGAAAAATATTCTAATACACTTCCTGAATCATTAACTGATATTTGGAAAGAGTATGGATTTGGAACGACCTTGAATGGATTTCTTAGGTTAATTAATCCTGAAGATTATTTTGAAATTGTCAAAGAAACATATATTAGACACCAAAATACAATACCATTATTTACAACAAGTATGGGGGATATCCTTTTGCTTGAGAAATATGGTGATAAATCATATATTATTCAATTAAATTATCGTAAAGGGAAATCAAAAGTCATTGCTTCTAAATTTGAGCTGTTTTTAAGGTTTCTTGAGGAAGAAGAATATTTAGAAGAAGACATGGAATGGAATCCTTATTCAGTAGCTATCCAAAATTACGGAATACCAACTTATAATGAGTGTTTTGGTTACGTTCCTCTTCTTGGATTAGGAGGGGCAGAAAAAGTAGAGAATCTGCAAAAAGTTAAATTGATTGAGCATATTTATTTAATTACGCAGTTTATGGGACCGATTGAATAAATAGAAAGAATAAATCATTGTAGACCAAGAGATTACTTAAAGGTAGTCTCTTTTATTTTAGATAATACCTATTGTAACACTATGGAGAAGAATTGGCAGAATCTATGATTCTTTTATTAGATTATATGATTTTGAGTACGATGGAGATATAGATGAAGTTAAATTTAATTTTAATTTATAAAGGATCAGTTGTATATGAGGAGTGGGATGAATAGTTTATAATAAATAATTTAAGAGGTTAAGCATATATGTAGATGAGTAAAAAATAAAGTATATTTGCAGTGGAAAGAAAAAGAATAGGCTGTTAGAAAGTACGTACTTCATGATGGTTGGACCATCATAGGGTACAATGTGCAATGATAGAATAGAAAACGAAGTACGAGCTTAGGTGAGAAAACATTTTACTGTGCGACGAATATAAAGACATGGAATGGACATTAAATTAACGAACTCGTACAAACTCGTAAGTTTTAACATAGTAGTTGTCACGACATATAAAAGGTGTCATACTGTTACTATAAAACTTACAAATTTATGCTACTTAAAAACATATGAACTTAAAGCACTTGATTGTCAATTAAAGGAAACAAGTGCTTTTTTGCGTTTTAGGATAGAAATAAGTAGACACATTATAATTTTATAAGTGTGCTAAGTATTAAATTTTTATAGATTGTAATGGTTGTGAACAGGGTACGACGATAGTAGAGGAAAAAATAAAGGGTTGTGTTACTTTTTGAAGTCATCGTAAAGTACGTTTTAACGGATGGACGTTATGCACACGTTATCCGCAAAAAAAACGGGTAAACGTTACATGGATTGTAATTACTGTAACGGGAGAGGACTCAATATGGAAGAGAAAGTAGTTGGTTATGTACGAGTTTCAACAGAAGGGCAAGTACGTGAAGGGTACAGCTTAACATATCAAGTAGAAGAAATTGAACGGTACTGCATTGAAAATGAACTACAACTGCTTCACATATACGAAGATAAAGGAATTAGTGGAGCGACAGTAGATGAAGATGGATTAACAGTTGAACGTGAAGGTTTACAAGAATTATTGTCAGATATGACATATCATCAAGTGAGCCACGTGATTGTACTAAATACATCTCGGTTATGGCGCTCTGATACGGCAAAAGTGTTAATACAACGAGAGCTAAAGAAATACAAGGTAGATGTGAAAGCAATTGAACAACCAAATTACAGTATATACACACATGACCCGAATGACTTTTTAGTAAATGGCATGTTAGAACTACTAGATCAATATCAACGTCTTGAGATTGCATTAAAGCTAAGTCGAGGTAGAAAGAAGAAAGCGGAACAAGGTGGATATGCAGGTGGCGGTGTGATGTTTGGTTACAGGGCAAACAAAGGACAGAAAGTATTAGAAGTAGATGCGGAGAAAGCGGTGGTTGTGCGTAGACTATTTGAGTTACGATACTTTTTTAGGCATTGGTCACTCTCTCAATTGGCAGAACGACTGAATGTAGAGGGTTATCGTACGGAGAAAGGAAAACAATTTACGAAAGTACAAGTGAAACGCATGTTAGACCGAGAGAGTTTTTATCGAGGGATATACACATATGGTCAAATACAGGCAAATGGGAAACATCCAGCAATTATTTTATAAACTCACTTAAAAAATTAGCTCATTTTACTATACATACTACTAGAGTGATGAAAAATGGATAGGCTTGCGTACCTATGCGCATCGGAAGATGAATGCTCGAACTAAGGTTGCCGACATTTTTATATATGACTAAATCATTGAATAGAGGGATGAGTTATGCATAATAGGCAGAACTATTTGTATGTAGGAGTAGATTTACATAAGGAGCAGCATACGGCTGTTATTATTAATTGTTGGCAAGAGAAACTAGGAGAAATACAATTTGAGAATAAACCATCTGCATTTTCGAAGTTTTTATTAGAAGTAGAGACATATGTGAGTGATGGATTATCAGTTGTATTTGGTTTAGAAGATGTTGGTGGTTATGGAAGAGCGTTAGCGAAGTATTTAGTAGATCATGAACGAGTGGTGAAAGAAGTAAATCCAGCTTTATCATTTTTAGAACGTAAAAGTGAGGAAAACAAAAGGACAAGCATTGGTATGTATTATGAGAAGACTTGTAAACATTGTATATGGCATGATGAAATATAAAACAGTTTATGAGTTGCCGGTAGTAGAGGAAAAAGAAGTAGTTTAATAAGGTTTTACATGGTTTGTTTTTTTATTGTGAGAGTTTAAGATTACAACATAGGGTACGGGTAATACTAGTAAGGCTGTTGATGATGTAGTTAAAGATGGTAGTCACTTTTTAGATGAATTTAAATTGAAACCTAATGTAAAATATGAAACGAATGGATATCTATATCAAACAGATGAACTAGGAAGAATTGAGAGAGCTTCTGGAGAATTAACGTTAGAGATGGGAGAACGTAATAATAGTAAGCAGCAGCTAGCTGCTGGAGGAGAAGACCGAGTCAAAGCTCCTAGTACTCAAGGCGATTATGGTGGACATTTAATCGGTACGCAATTTAATGGATCTCCGCTAATTGATAACATAGTTGCAATGAATGGGAATGTTAATGTAAGTGCTTATAAAAAATTGGAATCTGCTTGGGCAAAAGCTTTAAGAGATAAGCGGGAAGTTATAGTTGATATTAGACCTGTATATGAAGGGAATTCTGTGAGGCCTGTTAGCTTTAACATAAAATATAGAATTGATGGAGAAAAATTTAAAGCTAGTTTGAAAAATGTATATGGAGGAAAGTAAATGAATACAGAGAACTTGGAAAGTATTTATCAAAAAGTAGCTATACAGTTAAACAATATTATTCCAGAACCATGGGAAAAAGTAATGGTATATTCAGAAGTTGAGGAATATAGTGATTCGACGGTATTTTTCTACTATCCAAAAAATAAGCAGGAGCCAATATACAGTTTAGATATTGAAGATATGGAAGGGATTGATGAAGAAGAGACTAATCGTCAATTAAATCTTCTTGACAGCCTCTTTAGAGAGTTATGGGAAGAATTTAAAAGAAATAAGCAGGAACCTTGGACTAATTTAACATTTGAGTTATATGCTACTGGTAAGTTTGATATTGAATTTGATTATACTTTATTAGATAAATAAAATAATTATAATCATTATGAGAGATTAATTATATGGAAGTATAAAAAATTAGGAATTTCCCCTGATGCAAAGAGAGAAAGTGATGTGAAACTAATTAGAGAATATATTAATACACAAAAATGATCTCTACTAGAGTTATAGATATAAGGTGTTTGAAAATACATACTTCATGATGGTTGTACCATCATGGAGTACGGTGTGCAATGATAGAATAGAAAACGAGGTACGAGCTTAGGCGAAATGACATTTTACATGGCGGTGAATATAAACACATGGAGTGAGCATGAAGCTAACGAACTCGTACAAACTCGTAAGTTTTAACGTAGTAGTTATCATGACATGTAAAGGGTGTCATACTGTTACTACAAAACTTATAAATTTCCGCTACTTAAAAACATATGAACTTAAAGCACTTGATTGTCAATTATGGCAACAAGTGCTTTTTTGCATTTTAGTGTAGAAATAAGTTGGTAAACGTATAATTTTATAAGTGTATTAAGTGTTAAAATTTATAGATTGTAGTGGCTTTGTACAGTGTACGACATTACTAGAGAAAAAATTATTGTAAAAATTAAGGGTTGTATTATGTTTTGAAGTCATCGTAAAGTACGATTTAACGGTTGATGTAAGAGTACATCCAATAACAGGTGGAGTCGCCTACTACAGCGGTAACTAACGTTATTCAACAAAAAGAGTCATCGTAACAACAAGATAAAGATGATCCAGAAGAAGGTACTGCTGATAGTGATGATGATGACGGAGGATCATAAAAAGGTTTCTCAACAAATTTTAATATATCCCTTGACAGTTACAAATATAACCGATATACTTCATATTAATTTCAAAAGAAAATATATTCTAAATATTAAAATGTGTTGAATAGGAGTAGTAAGGTCGTATATTTGTACAGAGAGCTATGGGTTGGTGTGACATAGTCAAATGACATCCTGAACTCGCCTAGGAGCAGTAAGGTGGAACGGAATCACATTCTTAGTAAATCTTAACGGTTAACCTTCGATATTAGGTTTGTAATCAAACGATTACTACTAAGGTGGATTCATAATGGAATCAATAAGAGTGGTACCGCGTTAAGCAAATGGCTTAGCGTCTCTTTATATAGAGACGCTAAGCCATTTTTTATTTTATAGAAATAGAAATGGAGGGTTTATTTGAATTGGTCTATAAAATTTGTTTATTTATATAAAAAGATTTAATTAGGAGGAAAATAAGATGAAACAAACGGAGCAATGGACTTCGAAATTAGGGTTTATAATGGCAGCAGCAGGATCGGCAATTGGACTTGGCGCGATATGGAAGTTTCCTTATATCGCCGGGAAGAGCGGGGGAGGAGCATTCTTTTTAATCTTTATATTATTTACTGTATTAATTGGATTACCACTACTTATAGCTGAATTTATGATTGGACGCAGTACGCAGAAACAAGCAGTTGGCGCATTTAAAAGTATTGCACCAAATACAGGATGGCACTGGATTGGACGCCTTGGTGTTGGAACGTGTTTTATATTACTTTCGTTTTATAGTGTTGTAGGTGGATGGGTATTCATTTATTTATTCAGAGGAGTAACGGGACAACTTATTACTCCAGGACAAAATTACGGTGCATTATTTACTGAAACAATTGGAAATCCGGCTTGGGCAATTATGGGACATTTCGCTTTTATGTTCATTACGATTTGGGTCGTATCAAAAGGTGTACAAAACGGAATTGAAAAGGCAAGTAAATATATGTTGCCAGCGTTGTTCGTTTTATTTGTCGCTCTTATTGTTCGTTCATTAACACTTGATAATGCAATGAAAGGTGTGAAGTTTTTCTTACAACCAGATTTTTCAAAGATTACTTCAGAAAGTATTTTGTTCGCAATGGGTCAATCATTCTTTGCGATTAGTATCGGGATTTCGATAATGGTCACATATAGTTCCTATTTAAATAAAAAAGAAAGTTTACCAAAATCAGCAATAACAATCGTTGGGTTGAATTTATTTGTTTCATTATTTGCGGGTCTTGCTATTTTTCCAGCTGTATTTTCATTAGGAATGGAACCAACAGAAGGGCCTGGATTACTATTTATCGTATTACCATCAGTATTTAGTCAAATTCCATTTGGTGGGTTTTTCTTAACAGTATTCCTTGCACTATTTACATTTGCGACATTAACATCGGCATTTTCACTATTAGAGACAGTTGTTTCAGCAGTAGCAAATGGCGAACAAGAAAGAAGAACAAAGTTATCATGGATGATCGGTTTCTGCATTTTCTTAGTAGGTATACCATCAGCGTTATCATTTGGAGTATGGAGTGACATTACGATTTTCGGAAAGAATATTTTTGATGCAGTAGACTTTTTATCTAGCAATATATTAATGCCACTTGGTGCACTATTCATTAGTATTTTTGTTTCATTTAAAATGGAAAAGAAGGTGCTAGAAGCAGAGTTTTTTGTAGGTGGTAATTATGGAAAGAAAGTATTTACTTGTTGGGCGTTTTTACTTCGATTTGTAGCACCACTTGCAATCATCATCGTCTTTTTAAATGTAATAGGGATTATTTAACAGCAGATGTTATAATATTCAGTAAAAAAAGAAGGTGATGATCATAAAGGCGAATTTGATAGAAACAGGGGAATACATGCATATTAGAGGGAAAAAGCTATACGTTGAAACACATGGAAATCCTAAAAATAAACCAGTTCTATACTTGCATGGTGGACCAGGAGAAAGTTGTTATGATTTTTCATTTCATCAAGCAGAACGTTTAAAAAATTCTTTATATGTAATTATGATAGATCAAAGAGGGGTTTGTCGCTCAGAAGAAATTACTGAAGACGAAGCTTTTGGATTAAATGATTTGATTGAAGACTGTGAGGAATTAAGAAAATCATTACAAATTGAAAAGTGGTCTATAATTGGACACTCTTTCGGTGGATATGTAGCATTGCTATATGCGTCGATATATCCAAGTTCAATTGAGAAAATAATATTTGAAGGGCCAACTTTTGATTTTGCATTAACAAGCAGGGCTTTGTTGCAAAAGACAGGGTATTTATTAAAAAAGTATGGAAAAGAAGAAGTAGCAGAAGAGTCTTTTGCTTATTCATCTAGCAATGCGAGTTCAGAAGAGTTGTTAGAAGCTTATATAAGATTAAGTGATGAATTAGAAGAAAAAAGAATGGAACTTTACAATTATAAGGAAGATGTGACAGACGAGAGTTTATATAGTGATGAAGAGTGGGAAGAATTTTCAAATCGCTCCAAGATTCATTTTGATAAATTAAAATTAGAAGGAGCATTTCATACTTCATTATTACGAAAAATAAAAGATGTACAAAATCCAATGTTATTAATTGTAGGAAAACATGATGTAATAACGTGTGAAAAACAAATTGAAATATTTAATAAAGATGCTCGAAACGGCAAGTATATTGTATTTGAAGAGAGCGGTCATTCACCTTATTATGAGGAAGCAGATAGATTCGCAGAAACAGTCATACATTTTTTGAAATGAAGAAAAGGGTGCTTCTATAAATGAGAAGCATCCTTTCTAAATTTCTGGATATGTAATTGTGACGTTAGGCCATTTACTTTGCCAATTCTTTTTCATAACTCTGTTTTTGTACATATGTAATCGTTCTTTCGATTCAAGAAAATGAGCTGTTGGTCTCACTTGTAAGGAAAGTACATCTTCTATCCCGCACGGAGCTGTTAATATAACATTGTTTTTTTCGTCTAATGTAACTCCTAAAGACGTTGCTGTTTCAGGGAATTTAGAAATAGCATCAACAGAAGAAGAATACGGTGGCATATTATTTACTACATGCATACGAGCTTGATTCTTTACAGACCAAGGAATAGTAGCATCCATATTCATTAATTTCGTTTCTAATGATTGTTCGTATATCTCATCTTTATGTAGACTATCATAATAAATCACATCAACATCAGGCATAGTCGTTTTAGCTTCATAGTTATGTAAAGTATCCCAAATTTTAGAACGAATAAATCCGGCACAAATCCACCAATCAGGTAGCTCAAGTGATTTTGCTAATTGTAATACGTTCATCATCCATTCGTCGTTTTCTATTAAGCGAATGATATGTTGCTCTGTTTGGATATTCATTGATATATTCACCTTTCTAGTAAATTAATGTATTAGTTCAATAATCCATAAAATCCAGTAAGCACCTGGTACAAATAGTAGTTGTGCTAATAATGTACCGAAAAGTCTAGAAATCATTAGCCAACCGTACATTTTACTCATAGACTCAGCACCATTCTCTGATTGTAAAGCACGTTCTGTTAAAAGAGCGATGCGTGGATCGAGTAGTACGGTTAATAAAATTGTAGCAAAACCATTTACAAGACCAGAAGCTGTACTTGCGTTTGTTGCATAATCTGGATTTAGAAAAGAAGCGTAAAGGGCAGAAAGAACACCTGCTGTATAAATAGCAGTAGCAAACATATTAATAAGCATAATACGTTTTGGAATACCACCAATGCGTAGTCTATGAATCATTTCTAACTTTGGAAACCGTACATATTTTTTTGTGTACTTTAACTTTTGAATGTTATTCGTCTTCATCATTCGAATGAATGAACCATCTGTTTCAAAATTTTGAATGACGTATCCAAATAGTTTTGTCAAAGTTGGATACAGTATAATTGCAAGTAATGTACCGATAGAAGCAGATAATAGAACGAGACGTATAATATGCTCTAAATCAATAGAAGAATCTAGTTTTGCTTCATCGACAATACCACCGATTAAAAAGGCTTGTAGTAAGTTAGATGTTCTAGAAATAAGCAGTACCATTCCTACGACGGATAAGGCAACGGCAATCTTTTTTAAACGTACACCAGCTAATCGAATACTATAAGAGCTAGTTTCAACCGCATGGATAATAATTGTGAAAGCCATTATAAAAATTAACGTAATTGACATTTGTTTCACCAGTTTCTATTAAAATAATTGTAACTTTTTCACTTTACCATATGTATCTTTTTTTGTAACTGAAAGTATGTGACATAGGAAAAGTAATTTTTCAGAAAAAAAGATAATGATAGTATTATAATAAAAGAGGTAATAGGAAAAGCTGTTATAGGTTACTTGTAAAGTAAAATGAGTGGGGGATTGAAACGTGTACACAACATATTTATTTGATTTAGATGGAACATTGACGGATCCGAAAGAAGGGATTGTCAATTCAGTATTGTATGCATTAAAAAAGGTTGGCATTGAAGAATTACATATAAGCGAGTTAGATTCATTTATTGGTCCACCCATCCAGCAATCATTTGTAGAGAGATATAATATGAATGAAGGAGAAGTTGAACGAGCTGTTTTTTATTTCAGAGAATATTTAAAGCAACGTGGATTGTTGGAGAATAATGTTTACGAGGGTATTCCAAATCTTTTAAAACAATTAAAAGATACTGGAAATCGTTTATTTATAGCAACTTCAAAGCCTACTATATTTGCTGAACAAGTTATAGAGCATTTTCAACTAACAAATTATTTCGAAGGTATCATTGGAAGTAATTTAGATGGTACAAGAATAAAAAAAGAAGAAATCATTGCTCATATTTTACAAACAAATGAAGAACTTAATAAAGAAGAACTTAATAAAGAAGAAATTGTTATGATTGGAGATAGAAAGCACGATATAATCGGTGCGAATTATAATGAGATTGCTTCAATTGGTGTTTTATACGGTTATGGTAGT
>NZ_JAKUFF010000098.1:0-13328 GCF_022663305.1 Bacillus cereus group sp. BfR-BA-01408
CCGTTATTCCTGTCACTCCGGTTGGACCTGTTGCTCCCGTTGGACCCGTCGCCCCAGTTGGACCTGTCGCTCCCGTTGGACCCGTTGCTCCCGTAGGACCCGTTGCTCCCGTTGGACCTGTCGCTCCCGTTGGACCCGTTGCTCCCGTTGGACCCGTTGCTCCCGTTGGACCTGTCGCTCCCGTTGGACCCGTTGCTCCCGTTGGACCTGTCGCTCCCGTTGGACCCGTTGCTCCCGTCGGACCAGTTGGACCTAGCTTAGGCACTGTCCCATCGCAACTAAAACAACACGAATCAACATGTACACCATTTTGATTATTACACTCACAATACCCATTTATATTATTGCGCCATGAAGACATGTTGATCCCCTCCTTCAAATTCAATCTTTTAAGTATAAGCAACAAATAAAAAAACACCTATCAAATACCCCAGAATAACTTTACTCCGTACATTCTAATAATTATTACATGCGATTTTTACCCCTTTTGCTTGTACTTTTGCCTTCTTACTCAAACGAAATTCTTTTTCTTAATAAAACCACTTGATGTTCTCGTACTTGGAGCACCTTATTTCTTATAGTTGATGAGGGAGAGTGGGAAGAAAGTTAATAAAAAAGAGGCTTCTTGTTAGGAGTCTTCTTTTTTATTTGTTCTTATAGGCCAAAAGGAAACTATCTTTTTTTCACGAATGTAACCTATGAACATAACTAGGAGGGATAACTATGTACCAAACAATTGAAGGCTTCTTGCAATCATGGACATACGAGACTGAGTCTACTCAAAAAATACTCGATGTACTAACAGATGAATCTTTGTCACAAGAAATCGCACCTGGGCACTGGACGTTAGGAAGAGTCGCTTGGCATATCGTGACGGCAATTCCTGTTATACTATCTGGCACAGGGCTAAAGTTTGAAGGAGAAACGAAAGATTATCCCGTACCAACTTCAGCAAAAACAATTGCAGATGGATATCGTAAAGTGAATACAGCTTTTGTTGAAGCACTTCAAAGCGAATGGACGGATAAAGACTTAACTACTATTAATGACTTCTTTGGCCGCCCTATGCCAAATTCTATATTTTTAATGACACTCATTAATCATCAAAATCACCACCGCGGACAAATGACAGTTTTAATGCGCCAGGCTGGCTTAACAGTTCCTGGCGTATATGGTCCTGCAAAAGAAGAATGGGCTACAGCTGGAATGGAAGCTCCTAAAATGTAACTACAGAAAAAGACAAGGTGTTTACACATCTTGTCTTTTTCTGTAACTTGTTTCATGTGAAACTATTTTACGTATTCTCGTCATACAGTTATATCTTCCTTCTCTATATTTTTAATTCCGTAATATGCAATGGCAACTCCAATTGCTGCCAATGCTAGTTGAAGGGGAAGAAAAGTTGCCGTTGAAAACATTGGGGTGTTATTAATTGCAATTGATACAACGATAATTGATGAAACAATTGTAGTTGGCACTGAACGTTTAAGCATTCCGAAATATAGTGGGATTAAACTTATTCCCGCAGTTGCAACGGCTAAAGGAACAAGGTTTATCCCTTCTTGCATCAATTGATCTACTGTGAATGAATGAGGAAGAATTGAAAAATAGCTATCTATCCCAAAGAAAACTCCTACTACTAAAATATTAGATAAAATAACTGTTATAAATGTTAATGTTGCTGTAATAATCAACTTACTAACCATCATTTTCTTTCGGTTAATTGGATAAGAAAACATAAGTAGTATTGTTTTGTTTTTATATTCACCAATTATTAATCTTGCGATTAACACACTACCAAAAATAATAAACGTTGCTCTTACTAATGTACTAGCCATTAACAAAACCATCTGTGGATCTCTTATTTCTGGATCGCCTTCTATTTGAGAAACGATGCTCGTAAAGATCAGTAATGTCAGTATAGCGATATTTGCAATAATCGCTCCCCTTACATACCATCCAAGCTTAAACTTCTTCATTTCTAGCTTCATAAGACGTAGCATAATAGTCCTCCTTTCATTTGAAATTTAATCGATATAAATCGCTCCTGTTTTACTTAAAATCTTCATTTCGTTTTTCGCATCACCAATGGTTCCTGCTTTTACATGTTCTGTATTTTTATCTTTCTTAAGTCCTTTTACATTCACCATTACGTCAGACGAATTACTTTTAGCCGTAAGTTTTAAAGAAGTCGGAACACCTTTATACCGTACGCCAATATCTCCTGATTTTGTTTCTACAAATAACGATTTTCCTTCTTTCATATCCTTCAGTAATACTTCTCCCGATGTTGAAGTGATGTTCATATTTGAGTTACTTACATTTGTTATATAGTTATCACCAGTCGTAGACTTTATATTTAATTCTTGTACTGAACTATCTTTTACAGCTAACTCTCCACTTTGCGATATGAATTCACCTTTCTCAGCTGATAGTCCTACAACCATTTCATCTCCAGACTTGCTTTTTGTCACGATACTTTTTACTACTATATCGCTTATTTTCACATCACCCGATTTATTATTTAATACAATTTTATCTATTTCTTTCTTCGGAATAGCTATACATATACTATTTTTCTTCCTAAACGTGAAACCATTAAAAAATCTGGTCGCCTTTTGTTTTTGCTTAACTATAACTTTATTCCCTGCCTGTTCTATTTCGACAGGATCTACCTCTTTATCTAAACGTTTACCTTGAGCCGAAATGACTATTTTGTTAGCTTCTGTACTTTTAAATTCAATATCCCAGTTTTCATTGTCCACTTCTATTTCTTTTATATTATTTATCTCAAAAGACTTTTCTTTCTTAAAATCTTTCCCCTGAAATACTTTAAAACAAAAAAACGCACTAGCAATTGTAATGAATAATATTGCAATTACTATTATTTTTTTCACTATTCATACCCCAGTTCGTTATTGTTTTATGCTACATCGATCTTGTCGATTTTACGATACGATAAATAACTAATAAAAATTCCTAATAAACAGAGTACAATTGGGATAAATATAAAATCATACATACTTACTTGACCGCTTCCAGGACCTACGTTACTGTTCATTAGCATCCCAATTATTACTGCAGAAGTAATTGTTGTCGGTGTAGATTTCTTTCTCATCCCAAAAAATAAAGGAATTAAGCTTATACCAGATATCATAAATGCACTTATAAAGGTAGCTGGAACAGTAGCTATTATTTCACCCATCGTAATAGGTGTTTCAATTAACCCCATCATTGGGTTCATAAAAAATATGAGCAAACTAATAGTGAACGTAGCAATAATCATGCTGATAAAACAAAAACTAAAAACAATTGTTAATTTCGCCCTCATTAGCAATTTCCTTTGTAATGGGTACATAAACAATAGTTGCATTGTTTTGTTCTTATATTCATCAATTACTAAACGCGATAAAATGACTGCACTAAAAATAAGAAATGTCATTCTTATAAAAATGTTTGCTAAAGTCATATATTTTGTGAAATCAGTGAGGGCTGCGTCTACTTCACCTTTCACTCCCATCCCCATAAGGCTTACCGCAGCAAAAATTGCTATAATACAAATTGCTACCCCTTTAAAATAACTAGATAATTTATGTTTCTTCCATTCAAGTTTCATCAATTTAAACATATAAACCAAGCCTCCATTACTGACATAACTATCTCTATGCTACTAACATTCTAATTCCAGCAGTAACTACGCTCATCATTCCTATCACTATTATAATTAACAACCATTTCCGCTCAGGTTTTCTATAATATAAAATTGCACTTATAAACATTACGATTAATCCACTCACTAGATTCACTAACAATCCATTAAGCATGAATGCCCTCTCCATCCATTACATTTAAGAAATACTCTTCTAAGGAACTATGTTTCTTATTCATACTTTCTATTTCCACATCGTTCATAATAAGTGCTTTTGAAATAGCCTGCTGCGTCGCCTTCAATTCATACACGCGAATCATATTTCCACTCATTATTTTGTAATTTTTTATACCGAGTTTATCTTCTAAAATATAAGCTGCACGCTTCACATCAGGAACAGTAATTTCAATGTACTCTGTTTGTTTTCCGTTAATACTCTGCATTGAAACTTCTTTTATTAGTTTTCCATTTTGAATTACACCAATTGTATCCGCCATTAGTTCCATCTCACCTAAAATATGACTAGAAACTAATAACGTAATGCCATATTCTTTGCAGAGCATTTTAAATAAGTCTCGTAACTCTTTAATACCAATTGGATCTAAACCGTTAATTGGCTCATCTAAAATGAGTAATTCTGGCTTTGTCATGATCGCCCTTGCAATACCAAGTCGTTGCTTCATCCCTAATGAAAAATCTTTTACTTTTTTATTATCGATCCCTTGCAATTTTACTAAATGTAAAGCATGGTCAATTGCGTTTTTATCGTAATAGCCCATATATTCACAATGTAATTCTAAGTTTTCTTTCGCCGTTAATTTATCATAAAAGATTGGATATTCGATAATTGTCCCCATGCGCTTTAATACTTCATAAGATGTATCCGTTAACTTCTCACCGAAAATTTCAATATCACCGCTCGTCGGTTTTATTAAATTTGTGATCATTTTCATAATCGTTGTTTTACCAGCACCATTCGGTCCTAAGAAACCGTATATCTCTCCTTTTTTCACATGCATGTTAACGCTAGAAATAACTTCTTTCCCCTTAAACACTTTCGTTAACTGATTCGTTTTTAATATATATGTCATGTCGTTTTCTCCTTTCGCACTACTTTATACTTCTATAATAGACAACGGAAATCTCTTTTTTCTTACCCGTTCCTTACAAATTCCTTACGCTGAAAAAAAAGCTTGTAGAATCTACTTCTCTACAAGCTAAAACTGCATCTTTGTTAATACAATTGTAAAAATTGTTTTTTCATACGGCTTACTAAAAAGATGTATTTCTCCGTCCATCGCTTCTACAAGCCTTTTCGTAATCGTTAAACCTAGACCGCTTCCTTGGTACAATCTATTTCTGGAATCTTCAAGTGTGTACATACGCTCAAACACTTTATCAATATGAGATTCATCAATTCCTTTTCCTGTATCCCATACATCTATATACACATTCGTTTCATCATCTCTTAACGTCATACCGAGCGTCTTTCCATCATCTCCATATGTAATTGCATTTGATATTAAATTATTCAATACTCTACCTAATACTTCTACATTTCCAAGTGCATATATATTTTTTTCTGGTATATTAATATGAACATGAAAACCTTTCGTCGTCACTAAATCATAAAAAGATAAAATTTTCTCACGGCAAACTTCATTCATATTTACTTTTGTCATCTCGATTGCCTTGTCACCAGATTCTAGTTTTGCTAAATCAAAAAACTTATGAATCAGTTCCATTACTTCTAATGTTTTCACATGCACCTTTTCAAGTAATATTTGTTGTTCTTCTTTATTTATCGTTTTATCCTTATTTAACATTTCTGTATATCCAAGAATAACTGTTAGTGGTGTTTTCAAGTCATGTGAAATATTTGAAAGCATTTTTCTCATCGAAATTTCTACTTTCGCATGATCAGCATTCGTTTTCTGTTTCGCATCTAACAATTGATTAATTGCCACTAACAACTTTTGCAATTCTAGATCATCTGTCATAACGAGTAACTTCTCGCCTGTTTTTTCATTAACAATACTTTCTAATTTTTCATATGTGTATCGCAAATTTTTGCTATTATTTTTCCTCATTTTATATTGTAGATAAATGACACATAACAATATAAAAATAATACCTATTAACAAATTGACCATATTACATCACGTCCAGCTTATAACCGATACCCCATAACGTTTTAATGTATTCTGGATTAGATGGATCACTTTCGATTTTCTCACGCAATCTTCTCATATGAACATTAATAACGTTATCGTCACCGTAATACTCTTCGTTCCAAATTAGCGTATATATTTGTGCTTTCGTAAATACACGATTTTGATTCTTTACAAACAGTTTTAAAATCTCAAATTCTTTTAAAGTAAGTTTGAGAGGCTTCCCGTTTTTTTCCACAGTAAAATTAATTGGATCGATTGTTAAATCGCCAATTTGAATCATCTTTTCTGTTGTTTCTGTAGCTGAATATTTCGTAGACCTCCGAATACCCGCTTTTACACGCGCCGCCAATTCAATCATAGAAAATGGCTTACAAATGTAATCATCTGCTCCTAGTCCTAATCCAACAGCTTTATCAACATCTGTATCTTTTGCCGACATCATTAAAATCGGTACTGCACTTTTTTCTCGAATGATTCGTACAACCTCTAAGCCATCTAACTTTGGCATCATAATGTCGAGGATAATCAAATCAAATGAACCTTGTAAATATGTGTTCACGCCTTCCTCTCCATCAGACGCGATTGTAACTTGAAAGCCCTCTTTTATTAAATACTTCTGCACCATCTCTTGAATTGAAATATCATCTTCCACTAATAAAATATGATGTGACATATATCTATCCCCTTTTTTACAAACATTAACATTTTAATTGTATCGTAACTACTACAGACTGGAAACAATTATATGAATTTTCAAACCAACTTCCCTTCCTTCCATAACAATGATATGATGAAATTTACTACGATAGTTCATAATTAACTTTATATAAAGGAGACTTATCATGTCAGAAAACAAAAAAGTAAGCTTAGCTGATTTAATGCGTGAACAACTTGCAAAGAAAAAGCAAGGTAACGGTAATGGTCAAAATACAAAAAACCAAAGCCAAGAAACAAAAAAACTACAAAACCAACAAACAAAGAAAACAAACAACCAACGTAGACGTACAGGTGTATAAATGAACGGACAAAAACGTTCTAATATCGTACCCGGCCTTGAAGTTGATATTGTATTAAAACAAAATCAACGAACTGGCAAATTAACACGTGGCATTGTAAAAGATATTTTAACGAACTCCCCTTCCCATCCGCATGGCATTAAAGTGCGCTTGCAGGACGGGCAAGTCGGCAGAGTACAAAATATCGTTCAATAAGAAAAGGAGCTCAACTAAACTCGAGCTCCTTTTTCTTTATTACCCTTTAATTTTCTCAATGAAAACTACTTTTAAATAGTCTCCTTCTTTAAATTGATCGATTGTACGGAAATCTTCTGGTAAAGAATGTTCTTCTAATATTTTATATTTGCCATTCATTTCTTTAAATGCTGTATCGATAAACCCTTTAAACTTTTTCATATCGAATGCGCTACAATTTGTTGAAGCAACGATAATCCCGTTATTTTCTGTAATGGCAATTGCTTCTTTTAATAAGTTTTTATAATCTTTCGCTGCACTAAATGTATATTTTTTTGAACGCGCAAAGCTTGGAGGGTCAAGTACGACCATATCAAATTTCATTTTTTTCTTCGCTGCATATTTGAAGTAAAGAAATACATCTTCTACAATGATATCTTGCGCTTCATAATCAACTTCATTTACACTAAACTGCTCAATCGTTTTACTTAAACTACGATTTGCAAGGTCGACACTCGTCGTTTTGCTCGCTCCACCAAGCGCTGCAAATACAGAAAAGGCACCTGTATAAGAGAACATATTTAACACTGTTCTTCCCTTCGCATACTTATCACGAATTTGTTTTCGCACGTTACGCTGATCTAAAAATACCCCAACCATCGCTCCGTCATTTAAATAAACAGCAAAGTTCACACCATTCTCTTTTACGATAAGCGGGAACTCACCGCGCTCTCCTGCTACAAAATCATCGCCTTCAATGTATTTTCCTTTCGTATCAAAACGCTTCTTCTCATAAATACCTTTAAAATTTGCTACTTTTTGAAGAGCTGCTATAATCTCATCTCTGAAAGTATAAATCCCTTCGCTATACCAACTTACTACATAATAGCCGTCATAATAATCGATGATTAAGCCTCCAAGCCCATCACCCTCACCGTTTAGAACACGGAATGCTGTCGTATCACTTGATTTGTAAAATTGCTTTCGTTTATGTAAGGCAGATTTTATTTTACTTTCAAAGAAAGATTGATTAATTTGTTCACTCTCTTTTCTCGTTAAAATCCAGCCGTATCCTTTATTTTGTTTTCCATAATAACCTTTTCCGACAAAGTGGTTCTTCTCATCTACCACTTTAATGATTGTTCCTTCTTCCTGAACATCATTTAAATTTTGAATCGCATCTTTTAAAATAAGCGGATATCCACTTTTAATTTCTTTTATAAATTTCGGTTTTATTTTTACAGTTACTTCTGATCGCATATAAAAACTTCCTTTCCATTTGCATGCTTTCTCTATAGGAAGCATTTGAAAAACGAGACTGAAAAAACAGCCTCGTTTCACTATACCATATTATTGCTTTGCTAGTACAACTCACTCATTCTCTCGCTTAACCGCCACCTATTTACTACATTTTGAAATGGAAATCTTACTGTCCAACATAATAGAAAAAATACTTATATATTTCATATTTACCATTGACAATGATAATGATTTTCATTATCATTTAATGTATATGAGTTCTCGAAAATAAAGGCTACAACTTATAGGAGGAATAAACATGATTATTGTTACAAATACAGCTAAAATCACAAAGGGAAATGGACATAAATTAATTGATCGTTTTAATAAAGTAGGTCAAGTCGAAACAATGCCAGGATTTTTAGGATTAGAAGTTCTTCTAACGCAAAATACAGTTGATTATGACGAGGTAACAATTAGCACGCGCTGGAATGCAAAAGAAGATTTCCAAGGTTGGACAAAGAGCCCAGCATTTAAAGCAGCTCACTCACATCAAGGCGGAATGCCAGATTATATTCTCGATAATAAAATCTCTTACTATGATGTGAAAGTTGTACGTATGCCAATGGCTGCAGCACAGTAAAAACTGTTTTTTTAAAAGTATAGAATATGAGAAGCGTTACCACTTCTCATATTCTATACTTTTTATTTACTGTCTTTTTACTAGTTTCGCATGTACGACTAATCTTCCTGCTTCTGGATCAAGTGCATAGTCACATGTAGAAAGTGTTATAATTTCATCATTAACCGTCAATTTCGTATCCGTTTTGTAAAGGGATTTATCTTGAATTTGCTTTAAGAACGCTGTATACGCTGCATCGCTTTCAAAATCCGTTTCAATGTAATAAAAGTCCGTCGTTGTCGTATATACTGAAAAAACTTCAACGTCGTATCCTTCAAATAATGTATCGTAATACAATTTACGATGGGACATGAAGAAATCTTCATCCAACATCTTTTTTAAACTTCCAAACAT
This sequence comes from Bacillus cereus group sp. BfR-BA-01408, assembly GCF_022663305.1. NCBI lineage: Bacteria > Bacillati > Bacillota > Bacilli > Caryophanales > Bacillaceae > Bacillus > Bacillus cereus group sp. BfR-BA-01408. The sequence continues at coordinate 9,289 of NZ_JAKUFF010000098.1, forward strand.
AGAACCGTCCTTCATACGATGACCATATAAAATAGTATTTCGGTTTTGAGATTTCACATCATTACGATAATCCATAAAAATACTTCCCGCTCTCATATCCTCGCCTTTATAATTACGAAATAAATAGTAATCATTATCCTTCGCTTGAACGATTGGATAATTGATTTGTGTATCATCCATCGTAATCCATCCCACTATTTCTGGATTAATTTTTTGGAGAGCTTGAAACTGTTTACGTACTTCCCCATCTTCTGATTTTTCTTCCATTGGACTTCTCTTATAAATATGTTGCGCTTCAGCCATTACTTTACGATTTTCATAATAATCCATGAAAATCCCACCCAATTCATACATTGAATAGAAAAAGATTCCTAAAAATACAATTGTAAGTATTCGTTGAAAAAAAGAATTCTTTTTCCGTTCTTTCTTACTATTCAAATTATCACCTCAAAACGGATTATGCCCATCCTTTAAATTCCCATTGGTACCATGTATAACCCTGTATCTTCGTCTTGTTTTACAACGACATCTACACCGTATATTGCTTTAACCATTTCTTCTGTTATTACCTCATTAGGATTACCTTTCGTAACAATTTCCCCATCTTTCATAACGATAATATGATCACTATAACGAATGGCTTGATTAATATCATGTAGTACCATCACAATCGTTAATCCATACACTTCATTTAATTCTTTCACTAACTCTAATATTTCTAGCTGATAATAAATATCTAAATATGTTGTCGGTTCATCTAAGAAAAGCATTGGTGTACTTTGAGCTAATGTCATCGCAATCCAAACTCGCTGTCTCTCTCCGCCCGATAAAGCATGAATTGGCTTTTCACGCTTACTTTGCAAATTCGTACATGTTAGTGCACGCTCAATTGCTTCTCTATCTTCATCAGTTTGCGAAGAAAAAACATTTTTATATGGCATACGCCCAAAGCTTATTAGTTTTTCCACTGTAATATCTGCTGGCGCCTCATTTTGTTGATGGACAACAGCTAATTTTCTAGCAAACTCTTTCGGTTTATACTCACTAATCGCCTTTCCATCAAGTATTACTTCCCCACTATTAGGAGCATGATTTCTAGACATAACACCAAGTAATGTTGATTTCCCGCAACCATTCGGACCAATGATTGTTGTAATTTTCCCAATTTCTATTTCACTACTAACAGACTTTAAACGATTTGTTACATTATCGTATGAAAAGGTTACATTTTTAATTTCCATGAACTTTATCACTCTTTCTAAGCAAGAATATTAAGAATGGGCCACCAATAACTGCCATAATCGTCGCCGCTGGAATTTCGTTAGGTGGCACAATTAACCTTCCAATCGTATCCGCCGTCAAAATTAATAACGCTCCTGCAAGTGCAGAAAATGGAATCAACACTTTATGGTCTGAACCAACTAGTTGTCTCGAAATGTGCGGAACAAGTAATCCTACAAAAGCAATAACACCTGCAATCGCTGTTGATACTGCCGCTAAAAGTACTGCAATAGCAGAGATAATAAGACGAACTCTCGTCACGTGCAAGCCTAAGTTTTTCGCAGTCTTATCTTGTAGTGATAATAAGTTACACCAAGCTCCTACAAACAGAGCAAGAATAAGACCAATTGTTCCATACGTAACCATTATTTCTACATCACCCCACGTCTTCATCGTTATGTTAGAAGTCGTCGTTTGCTTAATACTCTTTATGAAATATCCACAAATCGTAATGAACGATTCACTTAATCCAGTGAACATCGCATTAATAGCTATACCAACTAAAATAATGCGAAGTGGACTTAACCCTGACTTCCATGAAAAGGCATAAACGAGATAACATGCAAACGCACCACCTAAAAAGGCGAATACTGGTGTCCAGAAAAAGAATTGCGGGAATAACGTAATAATAACAAGCGTCATAAAACTTGCTCCTGAAGATATCCCGATTACACCAGCGTCAGCAAGTGGATTTTTCATAACAGCTTGGAAGAGCACACCTGAAACAGCAAGAGCCGCCCCAGTGAACAGCGCAATAATAATACGCGGGAAACGTAAATCTTTAATCACTTCCACATCTTCATTAGCCCCTGTAAATATTCCTTGTACAAGGTCTACTATCCCTATTTCTAAACTCCCTTTCATTGCTGACAATGATGTCATAACAATAAGTAATACAGTAACAATGAGGAAACTCCAAGTTTTTTTATTCATTCCACTCTTCCTTTATATTAAAATGCATCACGGATACATCATTTTTTTCAATTCATCTAACGCTTCAATTGCTGCTAAGTTTCCTGTCGTTCCAAATAAACGCTCTTCTAAATCGTAAACACGATTATTTTTAACTGCCGCAAAATGTTTCCAAATGTCATTCGTTTTAAATTCTTTATCGAACATTTTTACAACTTCATCAGGCATACCGTGTGCTGCTCGTAAAATAATATCTGGATCAGCTTTCTTTAAATACTCTGTATTAGAAGCTAAATACTCTACTTGTTCACCTTGTACAATGTTTTTACCACCTAGTTGTTTTACTAAATCTCCAATATAAGAATGCTCTGTTGCCACTAAATAACTCCCCGGAACACCTAATAAAATAAGCACTGTCGGTTCTTTCTTTCCTTTTACTTCTTTTTGAATGCTAGCGACTTTTTTATTTAACTTAGTCACAACTTCTTCCGCCTGCTTTTCGCGTCCATATTTCTTACCTAAATCGTTAATTGAATTTTGCATGTTTTTCAAACTTGTTAAATCTAAAAAGTTTGCTTTCATACCCACACCATCAAAAACTGGCTTTAATTCATATTCAAGTGTTGTCACGGATAATACTTCTGACGGCTTTAATGATTTTACTTTTTCCATATCAGGGCTCATCGGATTCCCTACTTCTGGTAAACCTTTATATCGTTTTGGTAAAATTTTAGAACTTGTTGGAACACCAACTAAATCTACTTCTAATGCATCCATAATTTCAGTTACAGCGACTGTCGTTGCAACAACTCTCTCTTTACTCTCGCTCTTTACCTGCTTCGCCGTTTCTTTCTTTGATGATGAGCACCCAGCTATACTCACTAATAAAATAATAGCCATTAGTACACTTGCAATTTTCTTCACTCTCAATCACCACTCCTTTCCATACAATATGAAACAAGTCTTGATGCACGCCAACATGCATCAAGACTTCAAAAATTACAATCTACCTGCTCTATATTTACGAACTAGTAAAGCAAGTGAACCAAGCAGTAGCACCATGTATAACCCAAGCTGTGCTGTGTCTGCAGTTTTTGAGTTTTTCTCTTTTTTCGCATCATTATTTGTAGCTTCATTTTTCTTTTTACCATCTGCATTTCGGTTAAAATCAGGAGTTCCTACTGTTTTTACATTATCTACTTTCGGTGTAGTTACTGGATTTTCCGGATCATTCTTCGGATTTTTTTTTGGATCCTCTTTAATCGTTCCTACCGCTCCGATGTTATTTGTATCAAATTGAATTTGTACATCGTAGAAGTGATGGTAGTTCATTGAATCGATATCTACTTTTACTTTTGCATTTAATTTTGCAAATAAATCATTAGCTTCAAATTCTACGACTCTTGTATTTGCAGCCTTATCTTCACTTACTACTTTCGCATCTGCAAATCCACCATTATTTTCTGTTTGGAATTTTGTAATCCATTCACTATTTTTTAGTGTCATTGCAACATACTTCTTACCATCTTTCACAGTTAATCTTGCTGGACTTACAACATATTGATTCATCATTGAAATTTCTTCAGTCTTATCTTTTAACACTTTAAAAGCAATATCGTACTGACCGTCTTTTAAATTTTTCGGATCAACTGTTGGATTTTCATTTAGGTTATTCGTTCCATCTTGGTTGTTGTTTCCGCCCTGATTATCGTTACCATCTTGGTTATTACTTCCACCTTGGTTATCGTTTCCGCCTTGATTACTGTTATCACCTTGGTTATTGTCTCCACCCTGATTACCTAAAGCTTGAATACTATTTTTATCAAATACAAATTGAATATCGTAAA
>NZ_JAKUFF010000099.1:0-13149 GCF_022663305.1 Bacillus cereus group sp. BfR-BA-01408
GAGGTTGTCCCAAAAGGTCGTTAAAAACGACCTTTTGGAGACAATTTCTTATATTTCACCTTTATATGGATAAAAACCCCAATCATAAATAGAAAACCCATTGTTTTTCTACTTATGATTGGGGTTTTTTCGCTTTTGATTGAGCTGTTGTTGTCCATTTCCGTAAATTATGGGCAACACAAATAAGACCCCATTCCAGTCGATTTTTGGAAAGGCCTCGTAAGGAAAAACGTTGGAAGAAACGATTGTATTTAATATGACCAAATACGGGTTCCACCTCTATTTTTCGCTTTCCATATAATTCTTTACCTTCTTTTGTATGTAAACGTTCGCGTACTTCTTTTCGCTGTTTTTGATTTTTGACAGAGACACTGATAGATTTTGTTTCTTTTCCTTTGGCACATGTTTCTTGAAATGGACAGCCTAAACATTCTGTACAACGATAGGTTCTTTTGATAGAAGTATAACCATTGCTTGTTTGTTGTTTGCTTTCATGTGAAAAAATAAGGCGTTTTTTATTTGCACAAATCCATTCATCTAGTTCTTCCTCATAAAACATATTTTCCACGCGACCTATTTGTTTCGTCCACGCCTTCTTTTGTTCTTTTTCAAACGTATTGTATTTCACATATGCTTTCATTTTTTTCTCTTCACAAAATGCATAGTTTTCTTCACTTCCATAACCAGAATCGGCAACTACATTTTGAGGCTTTACACGATTGTACTTCTCAAATATTTCAAAATGAGGAATCAAACAGGTTGTATCTCCCGCTTTTTGATGAATACTAAACCCTGTAATAAATTGATCCTCGGTTCCGATTTGTATATTGTACCCTGGTTTTAGTTGACCATTTTTCATGTGATCTTCTTTCATCCGCATAAAGGTCGCATCTGTATCTGTTTTCGAAAAGCTATTTCTTTCTTGAAATGTTTCTTTATGAGCTTCGTATTTTATTTTGCGCGGAAGAAGATCATTTTCTAACTGACGCTTTGCTTTTTTCATCGTTTTATTTTTCGGTTCATCTTGTAGGCGTTTTTCTAAGGTTTGAATGGTTTGTTTAATTTTTTCTGAAGTGACCGAACAGGTATCTTTCATTTGTTCTTCTTCTAATTCCGCTTTCTGATCGTCTTCACTTGCTTGTTCAATTGTCGCGACAATTTTTTGGTACTTCTCATCTAGTTTTTGATCATATTTTTCTGTGGATTTTTTCCATACAAACGTATATCGATTGGCATTTGCCTCGATTTTTGTTCCATCTAGAAAATAATCTTCGAGTTTGACAAGCCCTTCTTGTTTCAACAGGTCGATGAGAGAGAAGAAAGTTTCATAAATCACGTCTTTCATGCGCTCCGATCGAAAACGATTGATCGTACGAAAGTCTGGTGTTTTTTCATCAGAAAGCCACATGAAATGGATATTTTCATGGAGTTGTTCTTCAATTTTTCGAGAAGAATAGATTCCTTTTGCGTAGGCATATAATAAAATTTTCAACATCATTTTTGGGTGATAAGGTGGTCTGCCACCACCTGGATAACGTGATAAGAGGATAGAGAGATCCATCGCTTCTACAGCCGTATGAACCACACGTGAAAGATGATGTTCAGGAATATGAACCTCAACATCTAGTGGAAAAGTCAGTTGGTTTTTGTTATAATCTATAAACACAAAAGAATCGTTCCTTTCTTTTGATGATTTGGTTGTGGTGACTTAATTATATCAAAAATGGACGATTCTTTTTTATATTTTCCGTAAAGAAAGAGGTTGCCCAAAAGTAGCTATTCAGCTACTTTTGGGACAACCTCTTCTTTTTATCCTCTTATAACTCCATAGCTTGTCCCAACTAGTACAGTCTTTTCGTGTTGATTGCGATAAACTGACTCGATTGAAACCTTTTTGTATCCTTCCATTTGTTCAATATTTGTTAAAGTTAATTCACAAGTGATCGTATCTCCTGTAAAAACTGGTCTAATAAACTCACTTACTAATTCTCTTGCTATGTAATGTAATTCTTCGCCTACTTTCGTTCCAATACTAGCAGTCAATAAACCATGAACCATTAAACGTCCATTTTCATCATATTCCATATGATGCCTGCCTTTATCCCCTGTAATATTTGCAAATTCAAAAACCTCTTCCTCAGTAAATCTTCTTTCATATTTAAATACATCCCCAACTTTTATACTCATTTTTATCCCCCTAATAATAAACAGAATTTTCTTTCATTTTATCATAAAATGAGTCTCAATTCATTTTCTATTATAAAAAGAACGAAAAATACTTATAGCTGTACTATTTCCTTACTTTTCGCTCCTTTACCGATGCCCATCTCTTTTTGCAGCTTGGTATCCATAGTACGCACATGTTCCATTTCTCGATAATTCTCTCACCTCAAAACCACAACTTCTATAAAAATCAAAATTACTCGCAGAAGTATGCGCAAACCAGTCACCATGTGGCAATTTTTGCAAACAAAGAGCAACAAGTTTCTTACCTAATCCCTTCCCTCTATATTCACATTTCACAACTAAATTTACTATGTTGGCGACCATGATTCCATCAGAAATGACTCTAACCATCGCAATCATCTCTTCTTCATCCCAAATTGTGAATGCCCATGTTGAATTTTCAAATGCTATCGTGAATTTTTCAATTTGCCAAGAAGGGATATTATCATTGCTCCAACCGGCATCTTCGAATAAAGTTTTAATTGCATATGCAGGTACACCATTCGTTCCCTCACGAATAATAAGTCCATTATGATAAATGTACATGTAATCCCCCCTTTATTTTTATATACCATTCTTCAAAAGATGCAATTAACCTTTTTTCATCCAATGCGCCTAATGGAATAAACGAGAACATCCATCCCATGAAATGAAGTTGTTTTCTCATAACTAAGCCCCGTTTTTCTAGCAACAAAGATTGAGGCGGGGTGATCCGGATTAATAAGAGAAATTAATTTATTCATTCGTAACGCTTGAAAGCCATAATCTCGAAATGCTGCCGCTGCTTCTTTCGCATACCCTTTTCCCCAATACCGAGGTAATAACCAATAACCAATTTCAATTTCCTCTTTTCCATCTATTTGCTGCTTTACTAATCCTGCATGACCAATTCGTATTCCCGTTTCCTTTTCAATCAATACAAATAAACCGAGACCGTTTTTATAGCTAGGAATCACCCACTCTTCCAAACTTTTTTTACACTGCATATATGTTTTTAACGTCCCATTTCCAATATAGCGCATTACCTTCTCATTTCCCCATAATGAAGCGTAGAACTGTAAATCATCCATTGTATATTTACGAATTTGTAAACGATCTGTATGAAACATTTCTGCACTCCTTCCCACGAATTTGTACTTACCTACACGATCATGTTTTGGATATATACTTAATGTTACTATCTATTATAAAGGAACTAAAGGTAAAATACAGAATATTCAATCTCTAAACAATTAAAAAAAGGCAGTAGACAAATATTGTCTACTGCATCCATATCATAACTAGCATAAAGAAAACTACAATTGAGGGGGGTGTAGGCTTTTCAAATATACTAGATACTTATCCCGTTCTAACGGGCGGTAAACTTTCCAATTATATGAAAGTGAAAAGTTTACCGCACATAAGAACTTTAGCGATCATTAAGAAAGCACCATTAAGTAGTCAAATACACGCTGTGCTTTTTCTCCACCCATTCGTGCATGTTGAAGAAGAGAAATACCATGAGGACCAGATGCACGTAATGCTTCTGGTTGTGCTACTAAAATAGCTTGTACAACTTCTAATTCTCCAAGCATAGCGGCCGCGAAAATATCCATTCGAGCACCCTTTTCTAATAAATAAAGAGCAATATCTTTACGCCCTATATGTGCCGCTGCTCCTAACGCACTTTCCCAATCTGATCCGCCCCAATTGTAAGAGGCATGAAGTAAACTTGGCGATTCAGCCAACAGTTCTTGTACTTTTTCTAAATCTCCGTGAGCTGCCATAACAAATTCCCTTACTAACTCAGTGGTAATACGTTCTTCTGTTCGCATCTTGCTCCTCCTTTTTTAGAAATTCGCTTCGGTGTAAAAAATGGCTTGTCGCTTCCTTGAAAAATATCTACATCTATGCCAAATACATGTTGAAACATTTCATGACATAACACTTCTTCTGGTATACCGTCATACTGAAGCTTCCCTCGCTTTAATACGAGTAAACGATCACTATATTGAGCCGCTTGGTTAATATCATGTAAAACCATTATAATTGTCATGCCAAATTCCTCGTTTAATCGTTTCACAAGTTCCATTACTTCCAACTGATGAACGATATCTAAAAAAGTTGTTGGCTCATCTAATAATAAGACGTTCGTACGTTGTGCTAGCGTCATTGCAATCCAAGCACGTTGTCTTTCCCCTCCTGATAAAGATTGTAAAAGACGATATTCATACCCTTCAAGATTTGTAACAGACAATGCCCAATCAACAATTTCTTCATCTTCTTTATTTAAGCGATCTCTCCATGATTTATGAGGGCCTCTTCCAAATTCAATTAATTCTTTCACTGTTAAATCTAATTGATGATCATGCATTTGTGGTAACATCGCTAATTGCTTCGCTACATCGGCACTTTTCATCGTATGAATACTTTTTCCATCTAAAACGATATCCCCTTCGCTTTGTTTAAGTAGTCTTGCTATTAAACGAAGCAAAGTAGATTTCCCAGATCCATTCGGTCCAATTAAACTAACGACCTCTCCAGCTTTAATATGTACATTCATATTTTGCATTTGAAATCTTTCAGAATGTGCGTAAAACACTTTATTAACGGAAATCACGCTGTTTCCCCCCTCTATGAATTAAATATAAGAAGAACGGACCGCCTAAGAAGGATAATAAAATACCGACAGGCAATTCAATTGGATCAAACCAACTTCGAGCTATCGCATCCGCGAAAACAAGTAATATCCCTCCACCAAGGCATGATAATGGCAGTAAATATTTATAGTCATTTCCAACTAATAAACGTAACATATGTGGTACAACAAGGCCGACAAATCCAATAAGACCAGAAACACTAACTGCTATTCCAGCTAATAATGTGCTTACTACTATTAAATAAAAACGGCTTCTCTCCACGTTATGACCTAATAATTTCGCCATTTCATCTCCAAGCATTAATACTCGAATATGTTTGATACCGAAGAAGGCCAATATAATAGCGAATATTGCATAATAAATAATCATGTTTAAATGTGCCCAACTTACACCGCCAATACCACCCGCTAACCACGGTAACACGGATTGTACTTTGTCACTATGTAATAACATTAATGCTGACGTCGCTGCACCTATTAATGCATTAATTGACACACCTACTAAGACAATTCTTGAAGGTGGTGCCCCTTTTTGCCATGATAAAGCATAAATGATCATCGCCGTTATGAAAGCTCCTAAAAACGCACCGAGTGGTAAAAACGCCATATGCTGAGGGAATAAAATCATAATTACAATTGCGACAAGGCCTGCTCCAGATGACACCCCGATAATACCAGGGTCTGCAAGAGGATTTCTCATCACCCCTTGCAGCAGTGCACCAGATGCAGCTAAACATGTTCCTACTATAAATCCAACGAGCACTCTCGGTATACGAAGGTCCCATACAATTCGATGAACTGTCGAACCTTCATCTTGTATCCCTGTTACAATATCTCGTAAAGAAAAGGATAGGCTTCCTGCGAAAAGACCGTAAAAAAGACATAAAACCGTTAATACAACTAAAGTAACTGCTATGATCCATCTTTTTTTCGCAAAAGGATGTTCCTTTTCCCTTACTACTTCACTACTTTCCATACTTATCATTTCCTTACATCTTGTATACTTTTATACATAAAGTCCATCGCTTCTGTAACTTTTGTTCCAGGATTTGATCCAAATAAGTCTGGTGGCAAAATAACTACGCGATTTTGTTTTACTGCATCTAAATTTTTCCACGCTTCATTTTTCATCATTTCGCCTTCAAATGCTTTTTTAACGCTATTTGGATCTCCATGTGTAATTAAATAAATTACATCCGGATTCGCTTCAATAATGCGTTCTACACTTAGCTGTGCATATTGCGGATATTCCTTCATTTCTGGAAAATCAGCTGCAATATTTTTCCCACCTGTTTTTTCTAAAATATCACCTGATAAAGAGGTTGGTAATGCTGCTAAATAAGTACCAGGTGCTCCATACACTAGCAATGCTTTCACATCACTCTTTTTCTCATATGTCTTCATTTGATTCGTAATTTTTTGGTTAAGTTCTTTCGCTTTATCTTCTTTCTTCATTATCGTTCCGTATAGTTCAATATTCTTTTGAATATCTTGTACAGAATTCGCAGAAGAAATCATTACTTTCGTTCCTTGCCCTTCAACCGTTGGAACATTCTTTTGGAACCCATTATTAGCAATAAGTACATCGGGCTTTAAGCTAGCAATTTGCTCAAAATTCGGCTGATGTGCATTCCCGATTACTTGTACTTTCTTTATATCCTCTGGAAGAGTTATTTTTGCATCCGGACGACCCACTATTTTTCCGCCTAAAGCATGAATAATATTCATGTCTCCCATACTTAATGTTGCAAAACTCTCTGGCACTTTATCGAATGTTACCTTTCTTCCTGACAGGTCGGTAACTTCTATTTTCTCTTTTCCTTTTTCTGTTTTTGTTGCCGATGCTTTTTCGTCTCCCTTTGCACTGCAACCTATTAATAAGAAAAAAATAGATAAAATCGCTGTAAATAGCGTAATAGATTTTTTCATTCTCCCACCTCTAATTGATAATGATAATCATTAACTACTATTCTACTTTAATTGATAAGGATTATCATTGTCAATATAAAACGCATACATTTTCTAGAAAAAAAACAAAAAGCGTTACAAAAAAGATTCCTTCTTTTTGTAACGCACTATTTATCAATATTATTCGCATTCGTTTCCCTCTAACTTGTCTCGCATCACTTTCACACGCTGAAAGAAAAAGAAAGATAAACTTAAAAATATAACGATGCTCCCAATCATAACAAAAAATTGTATCGTTTCTTTTGCTCCAGTCGGAATCAATAAGCCAACCATTAACAATGTACTGACAGCGAGAAGAATTTGTCCGAACCGAGTATAATCTTCTATCTTTTCTTGTAATTCCTTCATTATATTCTCACTCCTCCATTTCACTGTATCATATTCTATTAAACTGAAAGACAAGTAAATACAGCCATTCTGGGAGATGTTTTCCAAAAGAAAAAGAGCCGCTTTATTGCGACTCTTTTATAAACATTACTCACCTTTATATGCTTTCATATAAATTTCTTTCAGCTCTGAAATGAGAGGTAATTTTGGATTAGCTGTTGTACATTGATCTTCAAAAGCTCTTTCTGCTAATAATCCAACAATCTCTTCAAATTGGTCTTTAGCAACTCCTTGTCCTGCAATACTCATATTTATATTTAAACTTGTTCCGAGCTCAATAATTGCTTTGACAAGTGATTCCACACCTTCTGCAGTCGAACTTGCTGGAAGCCCGAGCATTCTCGCAATATGTGCATAGCGTTCATCGGCTACAAAGTGCTCATATTTTGGGAACAATGCGTGTTTTCTTGGCTTAATAGCATTATAGCGAACTACGTGCGGCATAAGAATTGCATTCGCACGCCCATGTGGAATATGAAATTCTGGTCCAATTTTATGTGCTAAGCTGTGATTAATACCTAGAAAGGCATTTGCAAATGCCATTCCTGCGATTGCAGAAGCATTGTGCATTTTTTCTCGTGCTTCTTCATCATTTCCATCTTTAAATGCTCTTGGTAAATATTTAAATACGAGATCAATGGCCTTTAATGCTAATCCATCTGTATAGTCATTCGCTAAAACAGACACATACGCCTCGATTGCATGCGTTAATACGTCCATGCCGGTGTCTGCTGTTACATGTGGTGGTACTGTCATTACAAATTGTGGATCAACAATTGCTACATCTGGCGTTAATTCATAATCCGCGAGTGGATACTTTATATTATTTTTCTTATCTGTAATAACCGCAAATGGTGTCACTTCTGATCCTGTTCCAGATGTTGTTGGAATGGCAACAAACTGCGCCTTACTTCCTAATTCCGGATATTTACATGTTCGTTTTCTTATATCTAAAAACTTCTGTTTAATTCCATAGAATGTTGTTTCTGGATGCTCATAGAAAAGCCACATCCCTTTCGCGGCATCCATCGCTGAACCACCACCAAGTGCGATAATTACATCTGGCTGAAAACTTCTCATCATTTCTGCACCTTTAAACACAGTTTCATCTGATGGATCCGGCTCAACCTCAAAGAAAACTTCAACTTTCACATCATTTACATGTTTACGTAAATAATGCGTGACCGTATCTACATATCCGTGCTCAACCATTCCTGGATCCGTTACAATAAATGCACGTGAAATGTTAGGCATATTTGCTAAATATGCTGTCGCATGTTTTTCAAAATAAATTTTTGGTGGTAATTTGAACCATTGCATATTCTTTTTTCTATTTGCCAACCTTTTTATATTTAATAAATGCGTCGCTGTTACGTTTTGAGAAATCGAGTTTTTCCCGTAGGAACCGCAGCCAAGCGTAAGTGATGGAATAAATCCATTATATATGTCACCGATTCCACCTTGTGATGAAGGGGCATTTACAATAAGGCGGCAAGCTTTCATACGTAATCCAAATTGCTTTTGCACTTCTTTATTTACAGAATGGATAACTGCTGAATGTCCTAAACCACCGAGGTTTAACATTTCTTCACAATATGTAAATCCTTCTTCTAATGAATTTGCTTTTACACAAGCTAATACTGGACTTAACTTCTCACGAGATAGTGGATATGCGGCTCCGATGCCTTGTATTTCAGCTACAAGCATTTTTGTATTTTTAGGTACAGTAATTCCAACTAATTTGGCAATATACTGTGCGGATTTCCCTACAATATCACTATTTACTGCACATGTATTTTCATTAATAACAAGCTTTTCTAATTTACTTCTCTCTTCCTCGGTTACAAAATAACAATCATTTGCAATCATTTCTGTTTTCACATCATCATAAATTTCCTTGTCTACAATAATTGCTTGTTCTGATGCACAAATCATACCATTATCAAATGTTTTAGATAAAATCAAATCATTAACCGCTCGTTTTATATGCGCTGATTTCTCTATATAACATGGTACATTACCAGGACCTACACCTAGCGCTGGTTTTCCAGTAGAATAAGCTGATTTCACCATACCAGCCCCTCCAGTTGCCAAAACAAGCGCAACACCTTCATGGTTCATTAATTGTTTCGTTGCTTCGACAGAAGGCTTTTCAATCCACTGAATACAATATTTTGGTGCCCCCGCCTTCACCGCTGCATCGTATACTGTTTTCGCAGCTGCAATAGAACAGTTTTGTGCGGAAGGATGAAATGCGAAAATAATTGGATTTCTCGTTTTTATCGCGATTAATGCTTTAAACATTGTTGTCGATGTTGGATTCGTTACTGGTGTTACCCCAGCTACTACACCGACGGGCTCCGCAATTTCTATTATTTCTTCATGAGGATCTTCGTGAATAATCCCTACTGTTTTATCTTTCTTTATGCTATGCCAAATATATTCAGTAGCAAAAATATTTTTAATACATTTATCTTCGTATACACCACGACCTGTTTCTTCAACAGCCAACTTCGCAAGTGGCATATGTTGATCAACACCTGCTAATGCCATTTCATGAACAATGTTGTCAATTTGCTCTTGTGTAAAACTTTCTAATGCTTGTAAAGCCTTTCGACCGTTATTCACTAACGTATCAATCATCTCTTTTACTTCCTGCATTTCATTTACAATTTTCTCTTTGACTACCATGTAAATTCCTCCTATTCTGCTATCTTGGACTAAATAAGGCCCTATAGGTCATAATTAGTCCCGATTAGCGTAAAAAAATAGAATTGCTTTCCTACATGAACTTCATTGTTTGTGAAATATTTCACAAGTTTGTTCGTGAGTAACACTTCATGAATTCAATATACATGAAATCATTTTATTTGTGTATGTCTATTTTGTGAAATATTTCACAAAATAATGTAGTAAAAATGCACTGCCTATACTAGCAGTGCATCTTTACTACGCTAACGCTTGTGCTAAATCTTCAATTAAATCTTCTCCGTCTTCAATACCGACAGAAATTCGAATTAATGTGTCTGTAATTCCTAATTCTTTGCGACGATCTGCTGGGATTGATGCATGCGTCATTTGAGAGGGGATAGAAATTAAACTTTCTACTGCTCCTAAACTTTCAGCCAGCGTAAAGTATTGTAATTTCTCAAGCACTTTATTTAATGTTTCTTCGCTATCTACATCAAATGAGATAATAGCACCAAATCCATTTGCTTGTTCTGTTGCCAGTTCATGGTTTTGATGTGACTCAAGGCCTGGGTAATATACTTTATTTACTTTTGGGTGGTTATTTAAAAACTCAGCAATTGCACGTGAATTCGTTTCATGCTCTTCCATTCGAATTCCTAATGTTTTTAAACCACGAAGTAGTAAGAAACTATCTTGCGGGCCAAGAATGCCGCCTGTTGAGTTTTGTACAAAGTGAAGGTCTTCTGCTAATTGCGGGCTATTTACAACTACTAGACCTGCAACTACGTCACTATGACCTCCTAAATATTTCGTTGCACTATGAAGTACAATGTCTGCTCCTAAAGAAATCGGCGACTGCCAATATGGCGTCATGAATGTGTTATCAATAATTGTTAATAAATCTTTCTCTTTAGCAAGAGTAGATATTTTTTTAATATCAGTAATTTTTAGTAACGGATTCGTTGGTGTTTCTACATAAATCGCTTTCGTATTTGGACGAATCGCTTCTTCAACTTCCTCTAAGTTTGTTGTATCTACAAATGTATGCTCAATACCGAAACGGTTTAATACTTTCGTAATCACGCGGTACGTTCCACCATACACATCATCTGTTAAAATAACGTGGTCACCTTTTGAGAACAACATAATCGTAGCTGTAATAGCCGCCATTCCTGAACCAAATGCGAAACCAGCATGGCCGTTTTCTAATACCGCAATCATTTCTTCTAAAGCTGCACGTGTTGGGTTGCCTGTACGTGAATATTCATATCCTTGATGCTTACCAACTGCTTCTTGTTTGTACGTACTCGTTTGATAAATCGGTACATTTACAGATCCAGTTGAAGGTTCTCCTATGCGAATACCATGAATTAACTTTGTCTTTGCTCTCATTTTTTATTCCCATCCTTTGTATATGTCTTTACTTAAATAGCGCTCACTACTATCAGGAAAAATCGTTACAATATTTGTACCTGGCGCCGCTTTCTCTGCTTCAAGTAAACTTGCATGAAATGCTGCTCCTGAAGAGCTCCCAACAAGAAGTCCTTCTTTTTGCGCTAATTCTTTCACTCGTAAAAATGCATTTCGATCAGAAATCGTATGAATTTCATCAAAATAAGATGTCTTCAAAAATGGCGGGATAAATTCCAGTCCAATTCCTTCGGTCTCATGTGAACCAGCCTTACCACCATTTAAAATAGATCCTTCTGGCTCTACGATAACTGTTTTAATATCTATATTTTTTTCTTTCAAGTAAGATGCAGTCCCCATAAACGTACCGCCAGTTCCTGCTCCAGCAACAAATATGTTAATCTCTCCATTCAATGCGTCCCACAGTTCAGGTCCTAATGTTTTAAAATATGCACGAGGATTCGCCTCATTTGCGAACTGACTTGGAGAGTATGAATTCGGTATTTCATTTACTAACTCTTTTGCTTTTGCAATTGCACCGGTCATTCCTTGCTCAGTCGGCGTATGCACAACCGTTGCGCCTAGTGCTTTCATTAATTCTTGTTTTTCAATGCTAAATTTCTCTGGTACACAAACGATAACGTGTAAATCATGTTGTAACGCTGCGAGTGCCAGTCCAATACCAGTATTTCCAGCTGTCGGTTCAATAATTGTTCCGCCCTCTGTAACAAGCCCTTTTTCTAGCGCATCTTCGATTAATTCTCTTCCTAATCGGTCCTTAACGCTTCCGCCTGGATTATAAAATTCCAGCTTTGCAAATAAACGGACCCCTTCTGGAAGTGAAAAACGAGTAATTTCCACAATTGGTGTATGACCAATTAACTCATGAACTCCACGATATACATTCATCGTGTTCTCCCCCTTATTTGCCGATAAAGAAAAGGCAACTGTATGTATTTTCTTTATATGAGACAGTTGCCTTTTTGTTACATTACTTTAACTCTTCTAGTACTTTTACGATAAAGTTTGTAGAATGAAGAGCTGCTTGATCTAAAAATTGATCAAATGAAACATTTGATTCTTTACCAGCAATATCAGAAAGTGCACGAATGATAACAAACGGAACTTCATATTGGTGGCATACTTGTGCAACAGCTGCTGCTTCCATTTCTACTGCATAAAGGTTTTCAAATTTATCACGAATTGCTGCAACTCGGTTCGGATCACTCATAAATGAATCACCTGTTGCAATCATACCTTTTACAACTTGAATATTTTCTTCTGCCTGCATACATTTTTCAGCTAATGCAACTAATGCTTCATCAGCTTTAAATCCAGGCGGCATTCCTGGTACTTGCCCATACTCATAGTTAAATGCTGTTACATCTACATCATGGTGACGAACTTCTGTTGAAATAACGACATCCCCAACATTTAGAGAATGATGGAATCCACCAGCTGAACCAGTATTAATGACTTTTTCAGGCTTATATCTTTCTAATAAAATTGTCGTTGACATCGCTGCATTTACTTTACCAATACCAGACTTTAACAAGATTACTTCATGTCCTGCTAATTGTCCTTTCGTAAATTCACAACCCGCAACCGTTTCTGTTTCTGCTTGTTCTAATTTATCACGTAAAATACGTACTTCTTCTTCCATTGCTCCAATTACAGCAATTCTCAATCTAATCCCTCTTTCTATTGCTTAGTTGCCTCCATTACCCAAACGAAATGATTTAATCTCGTAAACGTTACATGGAAGCCATTGTTTTCAAAAATAGTCTGCATAATTGGAATACGTGTATAGTATTCTGTTTGCAAATCAT
>NZ_JAKUFF010000100.1:0-12435 GCF_022663305.1 Bacillus cereus group sp. BfR-BA-01408
TCAGTAAATGGAATTGTTACCTCGACACGTTGCTTGTCAGAGTATACTTTTAAATTAACTTTAATCTCTGGGAATGTATCAAAATAACGCTCTAACTTACTTAGTTTTTTCTCTACATATTCCTTTAATGCTGGAGTTACTTCAATATTTTCACCACGAATGTTGAATTTCATAGATGAATTCCTCCTTTCAAGCCTATGTACTATAATTTCGACACCGGCTTAAAAACTCCTTCTAACTTTTTTAAAAAAATTAGTGGAATTGCGATTTTTTTATCGTTTTTTGTTGAAATGAAAAGATGCATCGTTTCTATCTTTATTTTATCCTATTAACATCGTGAATAACGAATATAACTGTGGACAATTCGTTACAGAAAAGAAACAACTTTTTGACAACTCCATTCATAACAAAAACCCCTTGCAAAAAAACAAGAGGTTCTACCATATATATAACGTTGCCACAAGCGCAGCTTTCTCTTCCCAAAAACAATATACCTACAGTTTTACAACATTAGCTGCTTGTGGTCCACGTGCTCCCTCTACAATATCAAACTCAACTTGTTGCCCTTCTTCTAATGACTTATATCCATCTTGTTGAATAGCAGAAAAATGAACAAACACATCATCACCGTCTTCACGCTCAATAAACCCAAATCCCTTTTCTGCATTGAACCATTTTACTCTTCCTTGCATGTTCATTCCATTCCCTTCACTCTAAAAATCAGGGCATTTGCCCCATAATTTCACTATAACGAATGACAACTTACGAAGTCAAAGAAGACTTATCGTCTTTTTATTATCTCTTTCGACAGTTACAGATCAACTTCTACAGAGCGTCAAACTAGAAACTTCGCTTGCTCCTTTATCATAGAAAAGACTTCCAATTTGCCTCACTGTAATTCCTGTCGTATATACATCATCAACAAGTAAAATATGTTGACCATGAAACACCTCTTCTCTCTGAAAATAAAAAGGATTACTTCCCGAAAGCCTTTCTTTACGCGACTTCTTACTTTGCTTTTCTGTTTCCTTCCTTCTTAATGATGAATAAAAATTTTTGACAGGCAAACAAGCTGCTAATAACTCTGCTTGATTAAAACCTCGTTCATATTCTCGTTCCCTACTAAGCGGAACAGCAATAACAGTTGAAACGTCCGTAAAATACTTTTGAAATAACTCCCGAAAAGATTGATAAAAAATACGAACTAACTCCGCATCACCTCGAAACTTAAACTGCGCTAGTATACCTTTCATGTCATCATTGTACACGTACAACGAACGATTTTTAAAAGGACGATATCCTTCCTCATTCCTCCATCTTACACAGTCCATGCAAATGTCATTTTCTTTATATCGAGTAGGTAAGTCATCTAAAGGACGGCCACAATCCATGCAAATTCCTCCTATAATATAGGAAAGTTTTTGCTCACATCTATCACATACATATTTTTTATGGGACTTTACAAAGAAGGCGTACCAACTAACTGTTTCCACCATATACTCATCACAAAGTAAACAATGCATTAATCGATCAATCCTTGTTCTTTCGCATTTTTGTTCATACTTTGAATATGTTTTTTCGCACGTACCATTGCCTCTGTCTTACCGTAATGAAAATACATAACCTCACCATATGGCTCTTCAAAACTACGCCCCGCTCGGCCTGCAATTTGTACGAGCGCACTCTCTGAAAAAATTTCTTCTTCAGCTCCTAACACAGCCACTTGTAAGTTCTTCACAGTTACTCCTCTTTCTAAAATTGTCGTTGTAACTAATAACGGAATGTCTCCCTTTCTGAAAGATGCTACTTTTTCTTTTCTCATCGAATCTTCTGCATGCACGCCATCGATTCTATTATCCAACCCTTTCAACAACTGACTTATTTCTTCTATATATTGCACATGAGGAACAAATAAAAAAATAGGATACTTTTTGTTTAAGTTCATTTTTAACCATTGTAGTAACACGCGAGGAATTTTTTTATGATGGAGGCTTTTCTTCCAATTTCCGCACCAACTAAATAGAGGAACTGGTAACGGGTGACGATGGTATCGTCCTGACACAATAACACCTTTTTGTTTCCCCTTTCTGAAATTACGCTTCCACTTTTCATCAGGGGTTGCAGTTAAATAAATACGCGCTGCTTTCTCTTTCATTGCTTGTTGCACTGCATACTGTAACATTTGATCCGCATGATACGGGAAGGCATCAATCTCATCTACAATCATCACATGAAACGCTCTATAGTAACGTAACAGTTGGTGAGTCGTTGCAACGACTAACGCTGCATCTTTTTTATGATCTACACTCCCTCCGTATAAAGCAGCTACAGTTATACTCGGAAACACTTCTTGTAATCTCGGCGCTAATTCCAGTACAACGTCCGTCCTTGGCGTTGCGATACAAACTCTTTCTCTTTTTTGAAGCGCCTCTTCTATACCGTAAAATAACATTTCTGTTTTTCCAGCCCCGCACACAGCCCAAATAAAAAAAGATTTTTTCTGCTTAATCGCTTCTATAACTCCTTGCGCCGCCAACTCCTGACCAGTAGATAAAGTCCCTTTCCAATGTAACGGTTTTTTATGACACTCTCCTGTTCTTTCAGCAATCCCGCGAACAAGTACAGTACATTCACTAACTCTCCCCATCGTGATACACTTCCGGCAATACGCGCATGCTTTACCGCACCTTTTACATAAAAATGATGCAAATAGCCGCTGCTCTATATTTCCGCAGCGCTGACATATATATTTAGAAGCCTTCTTCGTTATACCTTGTACACATACAACCTCTCCCTTCTTTTTCAAATCACTTAATTCTCTCCGTAAATCTGAAGAGAGTTCTTCTAATAGCAACTGTTTTCCAGCAAGCATTAGCACTCACCTCCAGCATTACTATAAACCTTTCTTATAATCTCGTAAAAACACAAAAAAGCCGATAACCTACTTATAAAATAGTAAGCTATCGACTTTATACACGTTTTTTATTCAATTATAATCCTATAATCTACCGTAACCTAAGAAATGTTTTTGGTTATAAGAACTATTTACACTACCGTAAGTAACACCCGTTGATTCATCAGCAGCATGGATCATTTGACCGCCACCAATATAAATACCAACGTGAGATACGCCTTCTCTGTAAGTACCTTGTAAGAAGATAAGATCTCCTGGTTTTGCTTCAGATGGGCTAATCTTTTGTACAGAGTTCCATAAACCTCTAGTATCTTGACGACCTAAACCGTAAACATAAGAGATTAAACCACTGCAGTCAAATCCACCATTTGAAATTGACGCACTACCCCATACGTATTTTAAACCTACTAAGCCTTTAGCTTTTGAGACAACATCTTGTCGTCCCCCATCATCATTACCTGGTACTGGAGTTGGAGCTGGTGTTGCTTTTTTCTCTTCTTTTTTCTTAGGCTCTTCTTTTTTAGATTCTTCTTTTGGAGCTTGTACAGCATTGTTTGCTGGAGCTACTGGCTCTGCTTGTGTTTGTGCTGGTTGAGCTGGAGCTTGTTGAGCCTGAGCTTGCTGAGCAGCTTGTTCTGCTTGTTTTTGAGCAGCAACTTCTTGTGCAGCTTTTTCTTGCGCTTCTTTTTCAGCAATTTGCTG
This sequence comes from Bacillus cereus group sp. BfR-BA-01408, assembly GCF_022663305.1. Classification (NCBI taxonomy): domain Bacteria; kingdom Bacillati; phylum Bacillota; class Bacilli; order Caryophanales; family Bacillaceae; genus Bacillus; species Bacillus cereus group sp. BfR-BA-01408. The sequence goes on from NZ_JAKUFF010000100.1 coordinate 3,617, forward strand.
TAATTTTAATGCCTGTTGTTCAAGCTCCTTCAATTGGTCTTCCGTACTTGTCATTGAAGTTACAACTGTATCCATTTTACCGCTTAAATCGTTTACTGCCGCTGCTTTTTTCTCTTTTTCAACATCAAGTTCTTTTTTAGCAGTTTCAATTTGAGCTTGTGCTTCTTTTAATTCTTTTTGCTTTGTTTTTACCGTTTCAACATCTTTTTTCACGTTCGCTTGATCTTCTTGTTGTGTTTTCATGATGTCTTCGTCAGACTCAAGAATTTTAGAAACTGAATTTAAACGATCAACTAAATCTGCAAGATTTTTAGAGTTTACAAGAACTTCTGTTACAACGTTCGTGTTTGGTTGCTCTTGAAGTGCAACTAAACGTTTTCTTAATAACTCTTCACGTTTTGCAATTTTCGTTTGTAATTCTGCAATATCTTTATTTTTCTTTTCGATTAATTGCTCAGTGTCCGCAACTTTTTTCGTTGTTTCATCAAGCTTTGCAGCATTCTCTTGAACAGACTTATCTAAACCTTGAATTGTTTTGTTTAAGTCATTCATTTGTTTTTGTAATTCATCACGTTCTTGTTGTTGTTTATGTAAAGTGTCATTTTGTGTATTAATTTGTGATTTCACGTCAGAAATTTTATCTTCTGCAAATACATTTGGTGTTAGTCCTGAAAACATTAACCCTGCCACTAATGCGCAAGATGCCATTTTTAGCTTTTTCATTTTATTTTTTACACCGCTTTCTTTTTTCTTTTTCCGTATATAACCTATAAAATTTATACCATAATTCGGGATTTTTTTTGCTAATGTTACGCTTTTGTAAAACAAATGTAATATTATATGTAGCACTATCGCAAAATATGCATATTTTTGTATATACGTGTAGAGTTTTAAAAGTTTTTTTAAGCAAAGAAAAAAACGCAAGGTTTCCCTTACGTTTTATTAAATATACTAATACGGATGAAATCAAAACGTTATTTCATCCATTTCTCAGCCCAATTTTGGACTTCATCCATAACACTTTCTAACGCTTTTCCCTTGTCCGTTAAGCCGTACTCGATTCGAACTGGTACTTCTGGATAAACATTACGAACTACAATGCCTTCGCTTTCCAATTCCTTTAAACGCTCTGATAACATACGATCGCTCATATTCGGTATAATATCTGCGATTTCTCTAAAACGTTTTGACTCTTCCAGCAAAGATTTAATAATTAAGCCAGTCCATTTCTTACTAAGCAAAGTAAAAGCTGACTCAAACTTTGGACATAAACAAGAATTATGCTCCATATGTTTCACCTCTCTTCTATTATAATATAGTTTCTTGTAAAAAGTAAGTTATAAAACTTTCCTCATTATTTTATTTTACGTACATTTTACCATTTCCAAATATTAACTTGTCAACTTCACGTAAAATATCCGTAAAAAAACCCTCTTCCGAAAGAGAGCTTTTTATATCTTTATTACTTCGTATACCATCCAAGACCTAGTGCACCTTCACCTAAATGCGTTCCAATTACAGCACCGAAATAACCTGTGCGGATTGTAACATGAGGATATTTTGCTTCTAATTCTGCCTTCCATTCATTCGCTTCCTCTTCACGTTGTGCATGAATGATAACTGCTTCCATAGGTACGCCTTTACTTGCTTGCTCATCAAAAATTTCAATGATACGTTTTAGCGCTTTTTTACGCGTACGAATCTTTTCAAACGGGATAATAATTTTGTCTCTAAAATATAAAACCGGCTTTACTTGTAACAGACTACCGATGAAAGCTTGCGCACTATTTAATCGGCCTCCACGTTGTAAATGGTGTAAATCATCTACTACAAAATAAGCGTCCATCGTTTTCTTCATTTCATCAAAACGGGCGATAATCTCTTTTGGATCCTTCCCTTCGCTTGCTAGCTTTGCACCTTCACGCACGTAGAATCCTTGTACTTCACAACTAATTTCAGAGTCGTACGTATATACATCAATACCCTCTACCATTTGACCAGCTGTCGTTGACGTTTGATATGTACCACTAATCCCACTTGAAAGATGAATGCTAATAACTGCATCATAATCCTTAGATAATTCTTCATATAGCTCAACAAACTTTCCGATTGCTGGTTGAGAAGTTTTCGGAAGCTCTTCTTGCTCACGTACTTTTACATAAAAATCATCTGCTGAAATTTCAGCTTCTTCTTGATAAGATTCCGTTCCAAACACAACGTTTAATGGAATCATATATATATTGAGTTCATCACGAATATGCTTCGGTATATATGCTGTACTATCAGTAACAATAGCTGTTTTCATTTTCGTACCTGCCTTATAAAAAAGTTTTTATTTCCTAATTTTACACGAAAACTAAAAATGGTGCATCCATACATGAAAATGCGGGTTTGAAATTATACTGATCATCTCGACAAATTACAACAAAAAGGTAAAATACTCATCAAAAATTTCAGCTTATTTATAAAAAATGTTTGAATATAAAAACGCCCGCTTTTAAAATGTAAAGTACTAGTCATTTTGATGGATAGGGGCGTATACAAGTGTTATTACAATATTTAACAATAAAAAACTACGGTGAACACGAAATTGTTATTCAAAAATCAAGATTCATCTGTTACGTTAGTCGTGCTACAACCGAAGAAGAAGCTCAAGAATTCATACAAAAAATCAAAAAACAAAACTGGAATGCAACACATAATTGTTCTGCGTATTTAATTGGCGAACAAGATCAAATCCAAAAAGCAAATGATGATGGTGAACCTAGTGGTACAGCTGGCGTACCCATGTTAGAGGTACTAAAAAAACGCGGTTTAAAAGATACCGTCGTTGTCGTTACCCGATATTTTGGTGGCATCAAACTGGGAGCTGGTGGATTAATTCGCGCATATGGAAAATGTACAAGCGAAGGCATTAATCATGTCGGTGTTGTCGAGCGAAAGCTAATGCGTATTATGCAGACCGAAATTGATTACACATTACTTGGCAAAATTGAAAATGAATTACGCAATTCAAAATATGCCATTAAAGATATACATTACCTCGAAAATGTCACATTTGATACGTATGTAGAAGAAGATGGAAAACAAGCATTCACGGATTGGATGATTGAATTAACAAATGGGAAATGTACAATTACAGAAGGAGATATGTTGTACTTAGAACAAGATATTATCTAAGAATAACTACTGTATCGCCTTTAAAGATTAATGTAGTGAATTACTTTCCTACAAATGAACTAAGGAGATTATATATGGAAGAACGTTATTATCATCTCCAAAATAGCAGAATAAAAAAGAAACGAAGAAGAAAGTTTTTCTACTTCCTTATTTTCTTATTTTTATTTGGTAGTGTAGGACTTTATATATTAAATTCCTACTCTTCTCTCATGGGGATGTATAGTGGTTTTACTCGTGAAAAATCGGATTTGAGAACCGAAGATGTAGAAATTACAAAGGAGCCTTTTACACTCCTTATTATGGGTATAGAAGATTATGCAACAGACGGCCAAAACGGTCGTACAGATTCATTAATGTTTGCGACAGTCAATCCGAAAACGCAAAAGATTTCGCTTATGAGTATCCCTCGTGATAGTCGCGTTCCAATTGTCGGAAAGAATAAAGAGGACAAAATTAACGCTGCGCATGCTTACGGCGGAGAAGAAATGGCAATCAAAACTGTCGAAGGTTTCCTAAAAGTACCTGTAGACCATTATGTTAAAATTGATTTCCAAGGATTTAAAGGTATTGTTGATGCTGTTGGCGGTGTTACTGTTGATGTTCCCTTCGATTTTTGGGAGCGTTCAGACGTAGATTACTACAAAAAAATCCAATTTAAGCAAGGACAGCAAGAATTAAATGGTGAAGAAGCACTCGCTTACGTTCGTATGCGAAAGCAAGATCCAAATGGTGACTATGGTCGGGCCGCTAGACAAAGACAATTACTAGCTGCTGTTGCTCAAAAACTAAATTCCACCTCTACCGTATTTAAAATTAAAGATTTAACATCGGTCGTTGGAAAATATATAAAAACTGACATTCCTATTTCTGATGGCCTTGCTCTTTACAAGAAACTTTCTGGGTTTGATCCTTCCACAATACAAACACTCAAACTTGAAGGAGAAGACAAAAAAATAGGTGGTATTTATTACTTCCTTCCAGATCCAAACGGTGTTGAGGCAGTACGTAACGAAATTAAAAAAGAACTAGGAGAAAAGGTAACCACGCAAGAAAATTCAACAACAAAAACCGAATCCACTCCTTCTTCAAATTCTAACTCTAACGAAAAAGCGAAGAAAGAAACGAATCGGAATCAGAATAAAACACCAACTGATCCCCCTCCTTCTACGAATGCTCATGCAGAGTGGATTATGAGAAATCAGCAATAAAAAAGAGCCAAATCGCATGCGATTTGGCTTTTTTTTATTTATTAAAGTGTTTTAAAATTGCTTCTACAATACGCTCTGATGCACGGCCATCACCGTACGGATTAGATGCTTTTGACATCTTATCATGAGCTTCTTTGTCTGATAACAACTCATCAGCAAGGCTAAAGATTGTCTCTTCGTCTGTTCCCGCTAATTTCAACGTACCTGCTTCAATACCTTCTGGACGCTCTGTTGTATCACGAAGAACAAGAACTGGCACACCGAGTGATGGTGCTTCCTCTTGTACCCCGCCAGAGTCAGTTAACATTAAGTATGAACGAGCTGCAACATTGTGGAAATCAATTACATCTAGCGGCTCAATTAAATGAATGCGGCCATGATCGCCTAAAATATCATTTGCAGTTTCACGAACAATAGGGTTCATATGAACAGGATACACAACTTGTACGTCTTCATGCTTATCAACAAGACGCTTAATTGCACGGAACATATTACGCATTGGCTCTCCTAGGTTTTCACGGCGGTGAGCTGTCATAAGTACAAGACGATCATTTCCAAGTTTCTCTAGTACAGGATGACTATATGTTTCTTTTACAGTCGTTTTTAGCGCGTCAATCGCTGTATTTCCTGTTATGAAAATGCGTGATTCATCTTTATTTTCTTTCTGTAAGTTCGTTGCTGATTTTGCTGTAGGTGAGAAATGAAGATCTGCCATTACGCCTGTTAATTGGCGATTCATCTCTTCTGGGTATGGAGAATACTTATCCCATGTACGAAGTCCTGCTTCGACATGACCTACTGGAATTTGATTGTAGAAAGCAGCTAAACTTGCAATAAACGTTGTCGTCGTATCACCATGTACAAGTACGATATCAGGCTTTGCTTCTTTCATTACTTTATCCAAACCTTCTAAACCACGCGTTGTAATATCGATTAAAGTTTGGCGATCCTTCATAATATTCAAATCGAAATCTGGTGTAATTCCAAAGATACTTAATACTTGGTCTAACATTTGACGATGTTGTGCTGTTACAGTCACAATCGATTCAATTTTCTCAGGATGCTTTTGCAACTCTAATACAAGAGGTGCCATTTTAATTGCTTCTGGACGTGTCCCGAAAATTGTCATTACTTTTAAACGTTCAGTCATTTCATTGCCTCTTTTCTTTCACTAGTTACAAATCCTATTATGACATATAAGAATATACATGAATACATACCTTTTTAACGAATAACAGAAAAATCCCTCTTATGAATACTTTCTCTTCCAACGGAATAATAATCTATTCCTTGTTTCTTGACATCCTCATTAGTATAACAATTTCTTCCATCAAATAAAATAGGCTCTCTCATAAGTTGTGCGTACTTTTCTAACGGATAAGCTCTGATTGCTTCCCATTCTGTCACGATAAAAGCCGCACTCGCTCCTCTAATCGATTCATCTATACATTCGCTATATTGTATAGTCTCCCCAAAGATATTTTTCATATTGTGAATTGCCTTTGGATCATATAGAACTACATCCGCACCCATATGAATTAATTCTTGTATCATAATAAGGGACGGTGCGTCTCTTATATCATCCGTATTCGGTTTAAATGCCGCTCCCAGCACTGCAATCCGCTTCTTGTTCATATTTACTACTTTCTTCGCTTTCTCAATCAATAACAACTGTTGTTTATTATTCACTTCAATGACGGCTTTTAACAAACGAAAATCATGCGCCACATTCCCTGCAATTTGCACAAGCGCTTTCGTATCTTTCGGAAAACACGATCCCCCGTAACCAATGCCCGCATTTAAAAAAGACGCCCCAATTCTCTTATCCATTCCCATTCCTTTTGCAACATCTAATACATTAGCTCCTACCTTCTCACATATATTTGAAATTTCATTGATAAAACTAATTTTTGTCGCTAAAAAGGCATTCGATGCGTATTTAATCATCTCTGCACTTTTTATATCTGTAACATACGTTTGCAAATGTAATTTACTATATAAATTCTCAACTTTTCGCGCCGCTTCCTCATTATCAGCTCCAATTACAATACGATCTCCCTGAAAAAAATCGTAAATCCCTGAACCCTCCCGTAAAAATTCGGGATTCGATACAATATGTAATTCATGCCTATTTTGTAATGTCTCCTCAATCCATCCCCTCATAGCACCATTCGTCCCTACAGGAACAGTACTTTTTGTAACAACAATAATGTCTTTAGTCGCATATGCTCCAATATCAAAACATGCATTTTGAATATACGTTAAATCTGCTGTCCCATCTAATAACGATGGCGTTCCAACTGCAATAAATATAAATTCTGCATCATGAAATGCTTCTTCTTTACTTGCTGTAAAAGTTAAACGATTATTCTCACACGCATCATGTATTAATTCATATAAGCCAGCTTCATAAATAGGCAGATCCCCTTGTTTTATCCGTTCAATTTTCTCATCATCTATATCAAAACATGTAACCGAATGTCCCAATACTGCCAATCCTACTCCTGTAATCAATCCAACGTATCCGGTACCTATTATCGTAATTTTCATTTCCTTTTCGCACAGGAATATACAATAGAAAATATACGAATACATAGAATTTCCCCTGTGCTTCCCCCTCTCACATTAAAAATGAGAAAACTCTTTTACTTCTTTATTATATGAATTGCTTTCTTCATTCTTTTTTAAGTTTTTGTAAAATTAAATATTGTCCATAAAACCAATAAAAATTTTACCGAGATTAAAGCTGCACGTTCAGGCTTGAAAAATTCCCACATTTTAACACGGAACTTACTCATTTCTACGTGTAACACTTATAATATTGAAATAAAATTATTCGCTATTAAAGAGAAAGAAAAAATGTCATATTCCAAAGCCCAATACGATTAACCTTCTCAAATGATTCAACATTCTGTATACCATTGTCATATATTCTATCTGCTTCCATTTACCATAAAACGAAAAAAAGATTGAATTCTAATCTTTTTGTGATACCATATGTTATGAGCCTGTAAATAAACATCATAATTTTCAGATAAATATATTAAAAAAAATTACGTTAGACTATAAAAGGGTGGGGTATTAATGGACTCACAAGTGATTTATGCCATTTTGGCATCTTTCATCACTGTACTCATCGTTACTCCTTTAGTTATTAAGTTAGCTTTTAAAATAGGAGCAACAGATAAGCCAAACGCGCGTAAAGTGCACCAAAAGATTATGCCTCGTCTTGGCGGGTTAGCAATATTTATTGGTGTGGCTGTTGGATTTGTTGTCGGTGGCTTATACGAACAAAGAATGTTATCGATAACGCTAGGTGCGATTATCATTGTAATCATCGGTATTTTAGATGATATGTACGAGTTATCTGCGAAGGTAAAATTCGGTGGACAACTATTAGTTGCCATTATGATTGTAAAAAGTGGATTATTAGTGCAAGTATTATATATTCCAATCCTCGGGGATACTGAACTTGGATGGCTTGCTTACCCAATTACAGTATTTTGGATTGTAGGTATTACAAATGCCATCAACTTAATTGACGGCTTAGATGGATTATCCGCTGGTATTTCATCTATCGTACTGGCAACGCTAGCATATATGGCCTTCACTAGCCCATGGGGTACTGGAGCTGCTATTATCTTACCACTAGCATTAATTACATTAGCAAGTACAATTGGATTTTTATTCTACAACTTCCATCCAGCAAAAATTTTCATGGGAGATACAGGAGCACTATTTTTAGGATACTGTATTTCTGTTATATCGTTACTTGGATTATACAAAAGTGTAACGCTATTCAGCTTTATCGTTCCAGTTATCATTTTAGGCGTGCCTGTATTTGATACGACATTTGCAATTATCCGTCGTATCGTAAATAAAAAACCTATTTCAGCACCAGATAAGTCGCATTTACATCACCGTTTACTTGCAATGGGCTTCTCTCATCGTAAAACGGTACTAATTATATACGCATTCGGTATTTTCTTTAGTGTAAATGCAATCATTTTCTCTAGTGCGACATTATGGTTATCCATTATTCTTCTTTTCGTTTTAATCTTCTTTACAGAGATTATTGCTGAAGTAATTGGACTTGTACATGAACGTTACAAACCACTTATTTCCTTTTATAAAAAAGTGAAAAAACGCGAAGACTAATTGTAGTATAGCCTTTACTATTATGAAATATTCAAATAGCATCCTCTTTCTTATAAGAGGATGCTATTTTTTATTCGTTATTTTATATTTCCAAAATATAGCTTGTTTGAGAGTTCCACTATTGGAGAAAGATATACATAATAAGAAAAGGATTATATTTTCTTTTTTACATCTTGATTGTCAAACTGAGGGTGAATGTTATGATCAAGCGAGTATTTCAATACATTATTTTATTTTTAACGATTACTATGTACGCGTCATCTCATGCAGGAG
>NZ_JAKUFF010000101.1:0-12289 GCF_022663305.1 Bacillus cereus group sp. BfR-BA-01408
TTACCTTCCGCATGAGAATAGGAGCCACCTGCTGTCGTTTCACTTCCTTCACTATGGGAACTATGTCCAGTTGCTTTCGTTTTTGATCCTTCTGCATGAGAGAAAGAACCTTTTGCATGTGTCAGAAGTCCTTCTGCATGTGAAGCTGTACCCTCTGCATGAGAGTGAAGACCCTCTGCATATGCATACCGTCCATCTTTTTTTACTTTTGTATTTTCAGATGTAGGGGTCTGAATGATAATCGTTTTTTCTGTTTGTATATCACCTGATGGTACTAATGCTTCTTTAATTTTTTTCACTTGATTTATAATAGCAGCTGGAATTTCTGCTTCCACTTTTTTATTTATTGCTACAGGGCTGTTTTCTTCTGTATTCTTCTCTACTTGCTCAGAAGGCACAATCTGTTCAGTATGAGTAGAGAGAGGTTTATTTTTTTGCTGCATCTTTGCTTTTCTATTATCAATTATGCGGCTCATTACAGCATTCTGTAATGAGACATATTTTGGTCTATCTTTGTTTTTTGTGGAAGCCTCTTGTTCTTCCAGTTCTTCTACAGCAGCAGCTCGAATGCTGCACCAGTTGTTAATTCCGTACATGGGCAGATAAAAAGGCGGGCATTTTCTTTTTTGTTTAGAAGATTTTTTCTTCATTCTGTCACCTCCTGCGACAGTATATGCCGTGTCATTAAAAAAAGATGCACTTTATTGCATCTTTTTTTAATGACTTTACCCAGTTTTTATATGAGAGACGCCTAAATGATACGGTAATCCTTACATATGGGTTATGAAATTGGGCGGAATTTCTCAGGGACAAAAGGCAGGGAGGAAGGAACGGAAACAGTCTCCATTTCAGGATAACGTAGTCCAGTTAGTTTGCCACCAAATACAGCACCAGTGTCAATGTTGACTGTATGATTTACAAAGCGAGGTTCTTTTACGGGTGTATGTCCATATACAACCCAAGTTGTTCCTTTATACTCCTTCGCCCAGTCGCGACGGACAGGAGAGCCGTCAGCATGTTTTTCTCCTGTAATATCGCCGTATAATACAAAGGTTTGTACTTTTTTATCTTGTCTTCCTATGTAATCTTGCCGAATGCCGGCGTGACACACAATTAACCTTTTTTCATCGAGTACATGATATAAAGGGGATTGCTCGTAAAGTGTGATGAATTTTTCTTTTATCATGTTTTGTTGATGAGAAGGCAGTGCTTCATATTCGGCAACAGTTGTTTCGAGTCCATGAGCGATTGTCACATTACGTCCAAGGAAAAATCGGTATAGCTTATTGCAGTGATTTCCCGGAGCGTAATACGCTACTTTTTTATTTATGACAAGTTCCCATACAATTTCAATCATACGTAATGAGTGAGGACCGCGATCTGTGATATCGCCAACAAAAGCAAGCTTGCGTTGATCAGGGTGAATCGGCAAGTCACTATTCCAGTTATATCCGAGTTTTTTCGTTAAATCTTGAAACTCTTGGAAGCATCCATGAATATCCCCTATAATGTCATATTTCATATGTAAACCTCCATCATATTTTTCATTAGTATATCTAAAAAAGGATAGAGATAAAAATATACCGCTTTTGTGCTTCAGTTGAACATAAAGATTTTCGTTCTTGAGCGGACGTTTAAAACAAATCCAATCGCTATCATGTATGTGAGTAAGGAGCTTCCTCCGTAGCTCATAAGGGGTAGTGTGATGCCTGTAATAGGTAGTAATCCGATTGTCATCCCGATATTTTGAAATACTTGAAAAGTAAACATTCCGATTGTACCAGCGCAGATGTAACTGCCGAAAGGGTCATTACTTTCTATAGCGATATGAATCATGCGGAAAATAAGTAGGAAAAAAAGCGCAATAATGACGCTTGCGCCTAAAAATCCGAATTGCTCAGCGACATTCGTGAAAATAAAATCTGTATGTGGTTCTGGAAAGTATACTTGTCCATTTTCCCAACCTTTTCCTTGCATTTCTCCTGATCCGGTAGCTAAGAAAGCTTGTCTTAATTGATAGCCTTGCGCATCATATTTGTATGGCGCTAACCAGCCGTAGAAGCGATTTAATTGATATTCTTGTAAAATGTGTGCTTTAAAGAATTTTGTATGAGTGAAAAAAATATACGTTAATGTAAAGCCAGCTACAAAGATACCGGAAACTAACCCGAAAATAAAACGCCAACGTATACCAGAAACTAATATCATTGCTGCGAGCATAGCTGAAATTACCATCGTGTTTCCTAAATCAGGTTCCTTTGCAATCAGTAGTAGTGGCGGCAAACTTGTTGCGCATATTTTTCCGAGTAATAGAAAATCGTCGTGTATTGTTCGGTAAAAATATTTCTCATTATGATTAGCTATAATTCGTCCGATGACAATAATTAAAAACAATTTCATAATTTCGGAAGGCTGGAAATTTCCGATGCCTGGGAGCCTGTACCAAGCAGTCGCACCTTTAATTGTAACGGCACCTGGTACTTGAAATTCTAGTCCAATAAGTAGTACCAATGCAAAGCTATATAAATACCAAGCAATTTTTTGATAACGATCGAAATCGATAATCATAATCATACCAATGGCTATGAATCCAATGAAGTACCACTGGATTTGCTTTAATACAAAATTTACATGTTGTAAAAATGGTGGTAAAGAGGCTTGTGCACTTGCAATTGCAAAACAACTAACAATCCCAATGGCAAATAAAATGAATAGCAATACGTAGTCTATTTGATATTGAGAATTTGAATCTTTCAATGTGTGTATTCCTTTCTATCGCCTAGTAAGTATATGGATCATGTCATGATAAAAATAATATACAAGCAGACTATGCATACATTTATTCCACTATTTGCGGGAAGTCATACATCACAAGGAAGGAATTCCCCCTTGTGATGGATTATATTGCATGGAGTTCTTTTGTAACTATATTCAAACAATGAGAAAGGCGAGTATGTGTATCGGTCGTTGGAATGAGTTCTGGATATAGCTGATAAAATGTTGTAGCATTTTTATACCATTCGCAAGCTTTTAACAGACTCGTTTTGTAATAGTCAATCTCTTGTAGAAAACCATATTTTTTTGAATGTAAAACGAGATGTGAAAAATCTTCGCAACCTTCAAGGTATTTGTGATGTACTTGCTGTCCCGTATGAAGGCGGAAAGAACTTAAAGGTTCCGTGATATAGATTGCATCACCTTTGGAAAGTAAACTGATCCAAGAAGCCATATCCACACTACAATTATAATTTCTACCATTTAAAGTACCGAAAGGTTCTGTTAATAGGCGTTTTCGAAAGAGTACAGTCGTAGGTTCACCAATAATATTTTGCCCTAGTATAAGCATATGGTTTCCAAGATCTTTCCCATTTAATAGAGTATCTTCATCATATAATCTTTTCATGGAGGGGTGTTGTTCAATTATCTCTCCATCATCATTAATCCAAGTACGATAAGATGTAATAAGTGCGAGATTTTGATCTAAGTCTTTTTGGAAATAAAACATCATTTTTTCAATTTTATTTTTATAAAATATATCATCGTCCATTAAGAAATTTATGTACTCTCCATTTGATTGTTCTAAAAGCATAAGGGCGTTATGAAATTGTCCTAAAGTAGAGGGGTTTCGAATGTACGTTATATGTTTATGCTTATGTAAATAATCTCTGTATATTAATTTTTCTGTTTCATTATTTGTGCTATCGTCTCCTACAATAATTTCAATATTTGAATACGTTTGTGCTAATGCACTTTCTAGAGCAATTTTAAAATAATGTGGCCGATTATAGGTAGGAATAAGGATGGAAACGAGAGGTACATTTTTTATATTTTCCATATACAACTACCTTTCAGAAATTTTCTGTGTAAGAATCATATCTTGATAACTTGTGTGTTCAGTTCTGCCACACCATGAACCATAATGAGGAGGAGTCTGCATTTCTAGCCCATATTTATTTAATAGAGTACGAATATCTTCCTCAGGATAGGCAACTGCGAAATTCGGGATATCTTTATTTAGAACATAACAATTGTCAATTTGATGGTAAAAACCTAACGGACTTAGTCCTGCATTTAAGTAATAAGAAGATTCAGGATTAATTAAAAAGAAAGTAATAAAACATCTCCCATCTTTTTTCAGAACTCGTGCAATCTCGCGTACGTAATGTTCTAATTCTTTCGGAAGGAGATGGGTAAATACAGACGTTAAAAAAATAAAATCGAATGATTCATCTTCATATGGAAACTTGTATTGGGAAGCATCTTCTTTTCCATCGGGATTGTAGAATTGGTTATATATATCGACATGTTCAAAATGGAAATTGTTACGGCGTGTTGAAATGTTATTTTTGCACCATGTAATTCCCTTATTAAATAAGTCAAATCCATAATAAGTACCATCATCGCTTAAATAGTTCATTAATGGAACCGCCATCCGGCCGATACCACAGCCTACATCTAACACTGTTTCATTTGATTTTAAATTGCCAATTTCAATAAAATACTGCATAAACTCTTTTCCAACTTCTTCAAAGTCACCACCTACATATTGAACGAGTTCTGGGGGGGGAATTAATGTGATTTTTTTCTCATTTTCGTTCATACCTTCACTCCGTCCTTGTAGTAAAGTAAGAGATTTTTATTGCATATATAAGTTAAACATTTATAGTGAGGGGAACTTTACACGATTGCTTCTTATGAATCAGTAGTGTGATAGAACCCCCCAAAAAGAATAAAATTGTATTCTATTCTTTTCGCCAATAAATACCGAAATCATCAATTTGAGTCATAGGAGTTTTTATGTTTCTTTCACTTCTGAAATCTGTTACAGCTTCTGCGCATGTTATCAATCCATAATCATCAATAATAATAAAGCCACCTGTTGAAACTTTATCGTATAAATTTACAAGGCTATCCATCGTTGATTCATACATATCACCATCAAGGCGAGCAATTGCAATTTTTTCTACCGGTGCTGAAGGCAATGTATCTTTAAACCACCCCTTTAAAAACTTCACCTGATCATTTAATAAATCATATTTTCTAAAGTTTTCTTGCACTGTTTCTAAAGAAACTCGTAAGTAATCGAATGTGTGTAAATAATCACCGTAATCTTTCGGATATTGTTCTAAGTTAGGTGCGGGCAGACCTTCAAACGAATCGGCAACCCATACAGTACGATCCTTAATGTTGTTTGCTTGTAAAAACCCATTCATAAAAATACATGATCCTCCGCGCCATACACCAGTTTCAATAAAATCGCCTTCTATATTTTCCCTGACTACAGTTTCCATCGCTTCTTGTAATTGATTCATACGTTTTCGACCAACCATACTGTGTGCAGCTCTTGGCCAATCCTTGCCACCTTGACGCTCATTGTTTGAAACATTAGGATTAACGATTTTTAAATTGTGATTTTCTACATACTGCTTAAGAAATAAAGGAAGTGGAACCGTAACTGGTTCATATGATAGTTCTTTAGATATATGTAACGAAGCAGGTAAGTATGGTTCGTATTCTAACCATATTTCAAATAAAATTGTTTTCTTTAATAACTCAAGATAAAGCTGGACAGCCGATTTATTTTCCATATAAGTGCCTCCTGAAGAATGTCATACAACATTATGACTATGTAGAAAAGAAGGATTTAATGATTGAATTTACCAATGAAAAAGCAGTAAAACTGATATCAGTTTTACTGCTAAGTAAAAAAATTAAGCGATTTTTTCAATAATAATAGATGCATTTGTACCAAGAGCTAATGATAGCCCAAGCCCTGTAACGATTACTTCAACTAATGATGGAGTTGTCGTAATTTGCGTAATTGCTTGAACAACGATAGGTGCTCCAACTGAGATTAAAGTAGCCCCAGTACCTGGTACAGGTAATCCATTCACTTGAATTGTAAGGCCACCTAATACACTTACTGCTGCAGTATATACGATAACAGTAATTTTATAGAATCCAGTTTCACTAATTACGAAAGTATCAGGATCTAATTGAGAAATTGCTGTACCAAACTGAGATCCGACAGTATTAAATGGTACTGGAGCATTAAGTCCAAGATCCAAAGAAATCCCAGCGGAGTTAAATGCATACAATCCTGCTGGAAGTCCTAGCCCTGATGGTCCAGTCGGTCCAGTTGGCCCAGTCGGTCCGGTAGCCCCAGTCGGTCCAGTAGCACCAGTGTCACCAGTTGGCCCAGTCGATCCAGTAGCACCAGTGTCACCAGTTGGCCCAGTTGGTCCAGTCGTACCAGTTGTACCAGTTGGCCCAGTTGGTCCAGTCGTACCAGTTGTACCAGTTGGCCCAGTCGGTCCAGTAGCACCAGTGTCACCAGTTGGTCCAGTTGTACCAGTTGTACCAGTTGGCCCAGTCGGTCCAGTCGGTCCAGTCGGTCCAGTTGGCCCAGTTGGCCCAGTTGGCCCAGTCGGCCCAGTTGGTCCAGTCGGTCCAGTTGGCCCAGTCGGAAGGGTAAACGGTGGTATTGGTGGTAATGTTGGTCCTACAAGATTAGGGTCAAATGCACTAGCTGATAAAGATTCATCGGGATTCAATCCATCTGAATAATTATTATTTGACATAAATTCACCTCCATAAAGCGTTCATTATATAGTAGATGCAAAACCGAAAGAAAATGACACGGACATTTGAATTATTGAAAAGAAATCTTAAACTGCTTGTGCAAGTTAAAAAAGTGGAAAGTTTATTGTATGTATAACATATGATTGATTTGGAAGAGGGTGATTATGTTGAACAAGCAAGGAATTACAATTAGTTTATGTATGATTGTTCGAGATGAGGAAGATACAATCGGTCGATGTTTAGATGCAGTCGAAAAAATTGTTGATGAAATTATTATAGTTGATACAGGTTCCATTGATCGAACGAAAGAAATTGTAGCTCAATATACCTCTAACATATATGACTTTCCATGGATTAATGATTTTGCAGCAGCAAGAAATTTTTCTTTTTCAAAAGCAACGCAAGAGTATATATTGTGGCTAGATGCAGATGACGTATTATTAGAAGATGCTCAAGAAGCATTGAAACTTTTAAAAAGAGAATTAGATCCTAAAATTGATGCTGTTTCGATGCCTTATCATCTTGCATTGGATTCTAGCGGGAAACCTTTATATTGTACAAAAAGAAATCGACTTGTAAAGCGTGAAAAACAATTTCAATGGTTTGGAAAGGTTCATGAGTATTTAGCTATTTCTGGTGAAACTTTTAGTAGTAATGTTGCTATTACACATAAAAAAGAAAAAAAGGTAACAAATCGTAATTTGAAAATTTTTCAAAATGCTGTAGCTGCAGGAGAAGAATTGAGTCCGAGAGATTTATTTTATTACGCTAATGAATCTATGGATAACCAAAAATATGATGATGCAGTTATGCTATATGAAACATTTCTTAATCAAGATGAAGGATGGTATGAAGAGAAAATTTATGCATGTGGTAAGTTAGGAGATTGCTATGCAAAGCTTGGATCATGGGAAAAGGCAATTGAATCTTGCGTGAAGTCGTTTCGATATGATGTTCCTAGAGGGGAGAATTGTACAAGAATAGGATATATATATATGGAACAACAAAAATATAACGAAGCGATATTTTGGTTTAAACTTGCAACGGAAGTACCAATGGCGACGGAGAGTCCGTTTCATAGTCCAGCGAGCTACACATGGCTTCCCTATTTACAAATGTGTATTTGTTATAGCAAGTTAGGAGATCAAGACAAAGCTTATTATTACAACGAATTAGCGGCTGCTTATGTTCCAAATAATGCTGCAATCGAATATAACCGCAAATATTTTCGGAGTGTTTTTGATAAACAATATAAATCGTTATAGGCAGCTTTTTTTAGAAATGGCTCATCGCGATTCTAACTCTAATAGATTGGCTATATAGTAAAGTATCGGCAATGTAACTAGTACAGGTTACATTTATAGACTTTAAATGAGATTTATATTTCAAATTCAATTTGCATAAGGAGTGTGTAAAATGAATTCCCCAAAAAATTCTTTATACGAAGAAAAGTCTGGGCATTATTATAATGCAGTGAATCCGAATGTATTAAAGCATATAAAAAAGGAATGGAAAGAAGTTCTTGATATCGGTTGCTCGAGTGGTGCATTGGGAGCTGCCATAAAAGAAAATGGCACACGTGTATCTGGAATTGAGGCATTCCCAGAGGCGGCAGAACAAGCAAAAGAAAAACTAGATCATGTCGTTTTAGGCGATATAGAAACAATGGATATGCCGTACGAGGAGGAGCAATTTGATTGCGTTATATTTGGTGACGTATTAGAGCATTTATTTGATCCTTGGGCCGTAATAGAAAAAGTAAAGCCATATATAAAAGAAAATGGTGTGATTTTAGCAAGTATACCAAACGTTGCTCACATTTCAGTATTAGCGCCGTTACTTGCTGGAAATTGGACGTATACAGAATATGGCTTATTAGATAAAACACATATTCGTTTCTTTACATTTAATGAAATGCTCCGAATGTTTTTAAAAGCAGGCTATTCGATTAGTAAAGTAGATCGTGTATATATTGATCATAAATTGTACGAACCACTTATTGAGGAATTATATGGAATTTGTAAGAAATATCGTCTTGGAAGTGGCTTCATGGCTGAGACGGTCGTATTTCAGTATATTATTGAAGCAGAAAAATCACAGTTATGAGTGCTGCTGAAAAAACAATATTATTTGTTACATGTATGAATGATCGGAAAATGTATGCACAGTGCGTACGACATATATTGAGCTTAGCGGTGCCTCCAGGGTATACTGTACAATTTATGCCAATTCGGAATGCGAAAAGTATGACGAGCGGATATAATCAAGCGATTTCGCATCCAGCGAAATATAAAGTATATATACACCAAGATGTTTTCATTATGAATGTGGCATTTTTATACGGATTACTTCAATTATTTAACGAACATGAACATCTTGGAATGATTGGAATGATTGGAGCCCAATATGTTCCTCCAAACGGGATATGGAATGAAGGCAAGGGGGTTGTTGGGAAAGTAATTGGTTATATGAACGATTTATTTTATATGGCAACTCAAGAACAGCCGTACCATGATTCAAAAACATTTATGCCGGTGGAATGTATTGATGGTTTATTGATGGCCACGCAGTATGATATTCCGTGGCGAGAAGACTTGTTTGATGGATTTGACTATTATGATGTATCTCAGTCATTTGAATTTAGAAAAGCTGGCTATACAGTTGGGGTTCCTGTACAGCGTGATGCGTGGTGCATTCACTATCACATTGATGTGAATATGACCAATTATGACAAGTATAGAAAGATATTTGTGGAGAACTATATGTCAGATGTAAATCAAGACGAATAGAGGGGCTACAAAATGAAGGATCGTACAATATTAGTTGTTGTTTGTGTAAATAATGAAGAGCTATTTGAACAATGCGAGAGACAAATAAGAAATCTTTTTGTTCCCCCTGATTATGTCGTACAAATTTTTCCGATACGAGATGCGAAGAGTATGGCGAGTGCATATAACCGAGCACTTTCATATCCAGCGAAGTATAAGGTTTATATACATCAGGACACTTATCTTATTAATCGAGAGATGTTTTATACACTTATTTCCCTTTTTAAAGATAATGAAAAGCTCGGCTTAATTGGAGTAGCTGGAGCACAATTTTTACCGAGTAACGGGATATGGTGGGAAGGGAAAAATTTAGTAGGGAAAGTGATTGAGTATAGAAGACGGAATTATCAATTATTAAATTTGGATCAGGAATTTTATGGAAGACAATCTTTTATGTCGGTGCAGGCAATTGATGGCTTATTCATGGCCACGCAATATGATATTCCGTGGCGAGAAGATTTGTTTCAAGGGTTCCACTTTTATGATGTGTCGCAGTCTTTAGAATTTCAAAGGGCTGGTTATTTAATTGGTATCCCTAATCAAGCAAATTTATGGTGTATTCACTACAACGGAGATGAGTTTGATGCGGATACATATGAGAAGGATCGGAAAGTGTTTGTAGAACATTACAAAGATATATTATCTCCATCATAAGGGAGAGATGCAGGGTGAAAGGAATTATTTTAGCAGGTGGAACTGGGTCGAGATTATATCCCATAACGAAAGTAACGAATAAACATTTGCTTCCTGTTGGACGTTATCCAATGATTTATCATGCGGTATATAAGCTAAAACAATGCGAGATTACAGATATTATGATTATTACAGGTAAAGAGCATATGGGAGATGTTGTTAGCTTTTTAGGAAGCGGTCAAGAGTTTGGCGTGTCCTTTACGTATCGTGTGCAAGATAAGGCTGGCGGAATTGCACAAGCATTAGGGCTTTGTGAAGATTTCGTTGGGAATGATCGCATGGTAGTTATATTAGGAGATAATATCTTTTCTGATGATATTCGTTCGTATGTTGAAGAGTTTGCAAATCAAAAAGAGGGTGCGAAAGTACTGCTGCAATCTGTAGATGATCCGGAGAGATTTGGCGTAGCGCATATTCAAAACGACAAAATAATTGAAATTGAAGAAAAGCCGAAAGAGCCGAAAAGTTCCTATGCAGTCACAGGAATTTATTTGTATGATCCGAAAGTCTTTTCTTATATAAAAGAATTAAAACCTTCCGCAAGGGGAGAACTTGAAATTACAGATATTAATAATTGGTATTTAAAACGAGGGGTACTTACTTATAATGAAATGAGCGGTTGGTGGACTGATGCAGGAACTCATGCTTCTCTTCAAAGGGCGAATACGTTAGCACGGGATATAAACTTTGGTAAACAGTTTAACGGAGAATAGGTGAGAAGATGAAAGTTATAGAAACAAACTTTACCGACGCAAAATTGTTAGAACCGAGGTTATTTGGAGATGGGCGTGGATTTTTTACTGAAAGTTATAATAAGAAGGTGCTAGAAACATTAGGGATTATGTATTCATTTGTACAGGATAATGTTTCATATTCAGCGGAAGCGGGAACGATTCGGGGATTACACTTTCAAAAAAATCCGAAGGCACAAACGAAACTTATTCAAGTTATGCAAGGGGCAATCTATGACGTTATCGTCGATTTGCGAAAAGATTCCCCAACGTTTAAACAATGGAGAGGATATATTTTAAGCGCGGATAATCATCGGCAATTATTAGTGCCAAAAGGATTTGCGCACGGTTTTTGTACACTTGTCCCGCATACGATTGTTATGTATAAAGTAGATGAGTATTATAGTGCTAATCATGACTCAGGGGTACTTTGGAATGATAAAGACTTAGCAATTCCATGGCCGGTAACAAGCCCTATTTTGTCTGATAAAGATCGAATATTACCATCGCTTCAGGAATGTGAAGATAGTTTTTGAGTAGGAGAGTTGTGTATGAATATATTAGTAACAGGTGGGGCCGGATTTATTGGAAGTAATTTTGTGCGTTATATGTTACAAAGCTATGAAACATATAAAATTATTAATTTCGATGCATTAACATATAGTGGAAACTTAAATAATGTAAAGTCTATTCAAGATCATCCGAATTACTATTTTGTAAAAGGTGAAATTCAAAATGGAGAGCTGCTGGAGCATGTTATTCAGGAACGTGATGTGCAAGTAATTGTCAATTTCGCAGCTGAATCACATGTGGACCGTAGTATTGAAAATCCGATCCCTTTTTATGATACAAATATAATTGGGACAGTCACCTTATTAGAATTAGTAAAAAAATATCCGCATATTAAACTCGTGCAAGTATCAACGGATGAGGTGTATGGCTCTTTAGGAAAAACAGGGCGATTTACCGAGGAAACCCCGTTAGCTCCAAATAGTCCATATTCTTCAAGCAAAGCGAGCGCCGATATGATAGCTTTATCTTATTATAAAACATATCAATTACCAGTTATCGTAACGCGTTGTTCCAATAACTACGGGCCGTATCAATATCCTGAAAAATTAATTCCGTTAATGGTTACGAATGCGCTCGAAGGAAAAAAATTACCGTTATATGGCGATGGATTAAATGTAAGAGATTGGCTACATGTAACGGATCATTGTCGTGCGATTGACGTTGTTTTGCATAAGGGACGTATAGGAGAAGTATATAATATAGGTGGAAATAATGAAAAAACAAATATAGATGTTGTGGAACAAATTATTACTCTCTTAGGAAAAACGGAAAAGGATATTGAATATGTGACAGACCGTTTAGGACACGACCGCCGTTATGCGATTGATGCAGAGAAAATGAAGAATGAATTTGATTGGGAACCGAAGTATACGTTTGAGCAAG
>NZ_JAKUFF010000102.1:0-12131 GCF_022663305.1 Bacillus cereus group sp. BfR-BA-01408
ATGCAACCGCCAAAATCGTGGTCTGCTATTTTATCATTACTTAGCCATTGGCTCATATTAGTTTCACCACTCAACTTTAGTATAATTAGATAGAAAACTTCTAAATGATTTAAAGTATCACCTTGTTTAACCACTTACTAAGAATAGAATGTTAACTATATTTATAAATTATTATCTTCATTTTGGAAATAATTTTTATACTTCAATTGGTTTAATTTACCACAAAGTGAAACGAACCGCCAGTGTTTTCGAATGATATCTATATGTATAAATATATGTAAATGGTAGACAGGCTTCAAGTTTTAGTGCAAAACAATAGCTCAAGTATTCTACGGCATTTCAAGACTTTAAATGAGAGAATACTTGAGCTTGGTGAATCTTATAAAGTAGGTATTTATTTTTCTTAAGTTGATACACATGAGATGTTACCTCTATAATCTTCTTTTTTTCGTTTCATAATGATGTATTATAAATAATACATGTCATAATCAAAAAAGAAGAAAAGTAAATTTGAATATGTTTTCTGTTATAAAGTTTAAAAACCTCTACATATAAGTAGAAGTTTTTAAGTTGCACATTAATGAATTATACTTTTTCAGATAAACGAAGATCATAGAATACATAATTTTAACTAGATTTATTATTAGCTAGTTTATCCCCACCACCAAGCTCCGCCTCAATCTGCGAAGTCTTCGATGACTCATCCATACGCCAATACGTAATAAAGCTGATCGCGATACATCCGGCTACGTAGAAGTAGAATAGTGACTCCATTCCAATACTCTTTAGCCATAAAGCGATGAATTCTGCTGTTCCGCCGAATATCGCAACGGTTAGTGCATATGGTAAACCTACGCCAAGTGCGCGAATTTCAGTTGGGAAGAGTTCTGCTTTTACAATTGCGTTAATCGATGTGTAACCAGTAACGATAATAAGGCCGACCATCATGAGTAAAAATGCTACGATTGGTTCTGTCGTTTTTTCCATAAAGAAGAAAATTGGTGCTGTTAGTAACGTTCCGAGAATACCGAATGTCATTAATAGTGGGCGGCGTCCAATTTTATCGGATAGTAACCCCGCAATTGGTTGAAGTACGACGAAAATAAGTAGTGCGACAAAGTTAATCCAGCTTACAACTTCTTTCGGAAGGCCGACTGTGTTTACCATGAATTTTTGTAAATATGTTGTGTACGTATAGAATGCAACAGTGCCCCCAAGTGTTAGGCCGACTACTGTTAATACTGCTTTCGGGTGTTTCATAAGAGCGCTAATGGTTCCTGCGCTTTCGCGTTTTTGTGATTTTATGTTTGCGAATTGCTCCGATTCATCCATCGTACGGCGAAGCCATAATACAGCTACTGCACCCATCGCTCCAATAATGAATGGAATGCGCCAGCCCCAAGCTTTCATATCTGGTTCGCTTAGTAATTGCTGAAGAACAATTTGAACGCCTAACGCAACCATCTGTCCAGCAACGAGCGTTACATATTGGAAGCTTGAATAAAAACCACGGCGACCACTACTAGCCATTTCAGATAAATATGTTGCGGAAGTTCCGTATTCTCCGCCAAGTGATAATCCTTGAAGTAAACGAGCAAGAACTAAAATAATAGGCGCCATAATACCGATGCTTTCGTAACTAGGTGTACAGGCGATAATGAAAGAACCACCGGCCATAACTGTAATGGAAAGCGTTAATGCTGCCCGGCGTCCGTGCCGATCCGCATAGCGTCCCATTAATAAACTTCCGATAGGACGCATTAAAAATCCAACTGCGAAAATAGCCGCTGTGTTCAGTAACTGACTCGTTGGATCTCCTTTAGGAAAGAACTCTGCTGAAAAATAAACAGCAAAAGCAGAGTAAACGTACCAGTCGTACCATTCAATTAAATTGCCGACAGAACCTTTGAAAATATTGCCGGCGACTCGGTTAGATTTTACTTGAGCCATAATCATTCCTCCTCTGGCTTATAAATAAAATAACAATTATGAAAGCGTGTTCATTGTAGTTGAATTGTACTGTCTTTGGTACGAAATCTCAATATTATGACAATTTTATTCTTTTTGTACTTTATGTACATGGAGAGTTTTAATAGTTGCTTCATTATTCGTTTTGTCATAATAATAGAAAAAGGAGATTGATAGTTTAGAATATTTTATCAAAGGATATGAAGTATGAAGAAATCACGCAAAGTGTCATTACAAACGAAAATAGTAAGCTTAATTATCGCGTTAATTTTATTTGTCGTTCTCCTATTAGCGGGAATATTTGTTTACATTCAGTCCGTTGATACGAAGCGCCAAGTAGAACAGTTAGCACTGCAAACGGCTAAGTCGCTTTCTTTTATGCCTGCTATAAAAGATGCTTTTCAAAATAACGAGCATAAAAGTACGATCCAATCCATTGCGGAACAAGTTCGTGAGCAAGCTGGTGCAGATTATATCATTATAGAAGATCGTTATGGAGTTATGTATTCGCATTCTAATTCGGAGTTGATTGGTACAAAGAGTAACAATCCATATAACTATGAAGCACTCACTTTTGGCGGTTATTATACGCTCGAAGGAAATGGGGAAAGTGGTCCAGCTTTAATGGCGAAGGCACCCATTATTGTTCATAACGGAGACTATGATCAAGTAGTAGGCGTTGTGACAGTAGAGTTTTTAATAAAAGGCATTGAATCTAACATATTGAGTAGAACGAAAGAAATTATCCTCTTCTCCTTAGCGGTGTTATTAGCCGGCATTGTAGGTGGCATCCTTTTAGCGCGTAGCATTCGTAAAGACACACTCGGTTTAGAGCCAAATGAAATCGCAGCGCTATACCGGGAACGAAGTGCGATACTACTATCTATAAAAGAAGGAATTATTGCTATCGATCAAAACGGTTCTATTACGATGATGAATACGTCAGCAGAAGAAATGCTGCATGTAAATGGTGATTATATGCAGCAGCACATTTCAAAAGTTTTACCAGAATTTCATATGGAGAGAGTACTAGAAAACGATCAAGAAATCGCATTTCAAGATAAAGTGTTTATTTTAAACATGACGCCAATACTCGAAAATAACAGTACGGTAGGCGTTGTATGTAGTTTTAGAGATAAAACAGAACTGCAAAACTTAGTGAATACGATATCTGAGGTAAGAAAGTATTCCGAGGACTTACGCGCTCAAACACATGAATTTACAAATAAGCTTTTCGTCTTATCAGGATTACTTCAGTTAGGACATTATAAAGAAGCGATTGAATTTATCCAACAAGAATCTAATATTCATCAAAGCCAAAACCATATTTTATTTCATCAAATTCATGATGCGAAAGTACAAGCTATTTTATTAGGGAAAATCGCAACAGCCTCTGAGAAAAAAATTGATTTTCATATTGAAGGGGATAGTGCGCTTCATCCGTTACCAGACCATATAAAAGTGTCCCACCTCATTACGATTCTTGGAAACATAATCGATAATACGTTTGATGCGGTGAGTGAACGAGAGGAAAAGAGTGTTTCCTTCTTCGTTACGGATATTGGGCACGATATTGTGTTTGAAGTGATAGATAGCGGGATAGGAATACCGGAAGAAAAAATCACGACCATTTTTCAAAAAGGATTTTCAACGAAAGGAAATAATCGTGGTTACGGACTAGCAAACGTGAAAGAAATGGTAGATCTACTCGAGGGAACAATTGAGATTCAAAATGAGAAAAATGGGGGAGCTATTTTTACAATTTACCTTCCGAAAACATTGAGAGAAAGTATATGACAAACAGGGGGATGGGCATATGTTGAAGGTTGCAATTGCAGAAGATGATTTCCGCGTCGCGCAAATTCAGGAAGAGTTTTTATTAAAAATAAAGGATATAAAAGTGATTGGAAAAGCATTAAACGCAAAAGAAACGATGGAACTACTACAAAGGGAAGAAATCGATTTACTTCTATTAGATAATTACTTACCAGATGGAATCGGTACGGACTTATTGCCGAAAATCCATGCCGATTTTCCAAACGTTGACGTCATTATGGTAACAGCGGCAAATGAAAACCATATGCTAGAAAAAGCAATCCGAAACGGCGTAAGCAACTATCTTATAAAACCGGTTACGTTAGAAAAATTTGTTCGCACAATTGAAGACTATAAAAGAAAGAAACAACTATTACATAGTAACAATGAAGTAAATCAAGCACTCATCGATAACTTCTTCGGCATTTCACAAACACAAGACATAAAAAACTTACCTACAGGTGTCGATCCGTTAACACTGCAAAAGGTGAAAGGAATTATAAAAGGATTCGACGAGGGCATTACAATAGAAGAAATGGGAGAACAAATGGGGGCCTCCAGAACAACCGCAAGAAGGTATTTAGAATATTTAGTAGCGACAAACGAATGCACAGTAGAATACACATACGGCATTATTGGACGACCAGAACGAAAGTACCGAATAGGACGAGGACTATGAAAAAACGATTATTACTATGTATATGGATCATGACAGGAGTAATAGCTGGTTGTTCCTCGGAAAAATCTCAAACGAATACAGTAAACATAGAGGAAGTAGAAATCGTTGCACCGAACGTTCAAGGAGCCGGATGGGACTTAACGGCACGAGCGATGCAAAAAACACTAACAGAAGAAAAAATCTTCACAAAACCAATCACAGTTACAAACAAAGTAGGTGGCAGCGGTGATGTCGGATGGAAATATACGAAACAAAAAGGCGGTCACGTACTGGCGATTAACTCAAGCTTACTCATAACGAACAACCTACTAGGCCACAGTAAACTAACATATAAAGACTTCACACCGCTCGCAACACTTGCGTCAGACTGGGAAGTTGTTGTCGTATCAAAAGAATCAAACATCGAAAACGCAAACGAACTAATGGAACAACTAAAACAAGACAAGAAAAACTTCAAAATCGGCGTTGCTCCAGGCCTAGGAAACGACGATCACCTATCCTTCGTACAAGTAAGCAAAGCATTCGGCATAAACCCAGCCGAACTACAATTCTTCGTCTACGAAAACAAAGAAAAAATCATAAACGCCCTAACGAACAAACAAATAAACGCCGCAACCATGACCCTATCCGAAGCCGAAAAACAATACAAAGCCGGCAAAATAAAAATACTAGCCGTATCCGCACCAAAACGACTAGACCGACTACCAGAAATCCCAACATGGAAAGAACAAGGAATCAACGTCATTTTCCAACACTGGAAAGGCATTATGGGCCCAAAAGATATGACGGAGGAAGAGGTTGCTTATTGGGATGGTGTTATTAAGAGGATGGTGGAGAGTGATAGTTGGAAGGGGATTTTGAGGGAGCGGGGGTGGAATTCTTATTATAAGGATAGTGGGGAGAGTAGGGGGTTTTTGGAGGAGAGTGTTAGGGAATATGGGAAGGTGATAGTGATTTAATATTAATTTTATATAAGGTTTAATAGAATTTGTGGTTTTATGTCTGTCTAGAGTGTAAATACGATGATATAAGGATCTGCGAGTGTATCTAAATGGACATAAAATAATCTAATTCTAGTTGAAGATTATTCATGTATCATTTGGATGTAAATAACATTTCAAAGAGTTACATGCTTGCTAAAAAGCTAGTAGGGAGAGCGTATGAGTGAGGTAGTTGGAATTTATCTATGGATTTAATTTGAGAATTTATGTTTGTTCTTGGGATTTTCTATTGAGACTATTAGTCAAAGATCATGGAATAACTCTTCTAAAGTAATACCTAATCCATGTGTTATTTTTGCTAAGCTTTCTATTGTAACGTTTTTTTCGCCGCGTTCAATAGCACCTATATGATTCGTGTGTATATTGGATAATTCTCCTAATCGTTCCTGACTTAAGTTTTGTTCTTTCCTGAAGAATCGAATACGTTCGCCTAATACTTTGATGAGTTCCATCTTTTCAACATCCTATCTATGTACCAATAACTTTTTATTTTATTATAACATTTATAATTCGCATTGTGGTAAGCATTACATATAGGTTGCTAATAAACATGATAGAGATTAAATTTTTGAATTTATTTTGTATATAGGTAAAGTTTCACAGATACTTAAATGTTGATATATCAGTAAAATTAAATTAGTATTAACAAGGATATATATTAGACAGAATGGCATAAATTATGTCGAAAAGGCTTTGAGATGGAGAATGTAGTCTTTTTATGGAGTTCAAGAGTCTTTTTTGTTGATTACTAAAAGAAAATGGAATAGGATACAATAAAACTAATAAAAGATAAGTATCAAATTCTGTATGGGAGGGAAGAAAAGTGCCTGTTTATTATAAGGGTGAATTTTTTAATGGTCCCGGCGGTTTTGCAGTGGGTGCTCGTATGGCAAGAGTTGTAGATAGAAATGGTGAAGAGTATAAGGTAGAACATACTTGGTCGAATGAAATTTGTCCAGACGCAGCTAAAACCTATGCGAATAATATTTGTCCAATGGCTCCTGATACAGTAATTGTTCAAGATGTTCGTACGTTAGAAATTGAAAGTGACCCACGATTAACCCCGATTGATGCATTTGTTTTTGGCTTTCCTTGCAATGACTTTAGTATTGTAGGTGAGCAGAGGGGGATAGATGGTGATTTTGGTCCACTGTATAGCTATGGGATTCGTGTATTAACACATCATCAACCCCAATGGTTTATTGCTGAAAATGTAAGTGGATTACAAAGTGCTAATGATGGTGGGGCGTTTGTTCAGATCTTACGTGAAATGCAAGCAGCAGGATACACAATTACGCCTCATTTATATAAATTTGAAGAGTATGGGGTCCCGCAAGCGAGACATCGAATTATTATTGTAGGGATTAGAAATGACATAGAAGTTGAATATAAAGTGCCTGAGCCAACTCATGGACCGGGTAGAGAATATCCATATGTTACTGCTGCACAGGCTTTGGAAAATATTCCAGAAGAAGCTGCAAATCATGAATTTACAAGACATAAGCAGAAAGTGATTGATATGTTAAATCATATTCCACCTGGGGAAAATGCGTGGTATGAAGGGATTCCCGAACATCTGCGTTTAAATGTAAAGGGTGCGAAATTAAGTCAAATTTATAAAAGATTAAATCCTAATACACCTTCTTATACAATTACAGGAAGTGGCGGAGGTGGAACCCATGGGTATCATTGGGACGAGCCGCGTGCATTAACTAATCGTGAACGAGCTAGGATACAAACGTTCCCAGACGATTTCATCTTTTCAGGTGGAAAAGAAAAGGTTCGTCAGCAGATTGGAATGGCAGTACCACCGCTTGCAGCAAAAATTATTGTAGAGTCTGTATTGAAAACGTTAGCGGGTGTAGAATATGAATATATACAGCCGAAATGGGATATTAATACACTATTAGGAGAACAAGAACTACCTGCGCTTGTATAAAATAAGAGGCTGTTCCTAGGGGAACAACCTCTTATTTTTAGTTTTGGTTTATTTCTTTGTATAGAGAAGAAAATGTGGCGAAACTTTTATTGTTAATTGCACGTAAGAATAGTAATACTCTTTCTTCTTTTGATAAATTATTTTCTATACAATAGTCTAAGAAGCCTAATAAAGTTTTTGCATTCATTATAAACCCTTGTACTTCACGACCAGCAATATGATTTTTAGCTTTTTCAGTAATTTTACCTAAATTTCTTTCTCCACCGATTTGATCGGCTGCAATATAGCCAAAGAAGCTTACATTTCTCCCTTGATACCCCTCGTAATTTGGAATATATTCACTTGCCATATGGGAAGCAAGGTTTGCTGGAAGAGAGAACTTACTACTACGGTAATTTTTAGCATCGATTAGTCCTAATCCATTATTTCCATATAATAAAACGATCTCGATTTCCGTTTGATCACCGGTTGTGGATTTTGGACGCATAACAACGTTGAAACCTATTTGAGTTAAAATCTCACCAGTTTTGTCCTCGAACGCTAGATTATCTTTTTCTGATAAATAAGCTTCATAAAAGTCTTCATTTGAGAATGCATAACCTTGATCTTCTAATTTTTCTTCAATAATTGATACAGATTCAATTGGATTGAATCCAGCTATTTTTAGTAATTCTATTGCTGTGTCTTTGTTATCTTCGGATAGAACAGATACTCCTGATAGGGCTTCTTGAATAAGTAATGTCCTTTTTCCTTTGTTTGTAGCCGGTTTTTTATCATGAAAACGAGTTGATTTATAGCTATCTATATCTAATCCATTATTTTCGGCCATCCGCTCTAATGAAAATTGATAACGATTATTAAATGGATATCGTTTGTCATACTCCTCTATTTTTTGTGTTATTTCTTCAACTTGTATAGGGTTAACGCGCAAGCATTCACCACGAATATATTCTACTAACCCTGTGTAATCACAAAGTAACATGAATGTATGGGCTACATCTGAATGGGCTGTTTCGAATCCACGTGCAGCACTGTCAGAACGGCTACGATGTTCATATTGTTCAGCGATACCCATTTTTATTTCCTTTTTTTCTTCTTCGTTTGCTTTACGGAATTCTAGAATATTTTGTGTTACTTGATGCAATTGATTATCCTTGGATGCCGTTAACACAAAGTAAGTTATTTCTTCTTTTGTTATATAATGATCTAGTGCCTTTTGATTTGTTAATTTGATTAGAAAGCGCGCTGGGCGGATTTTGAAATGAGATACAAATTTCGGCCTGAACCCTGGTTCCATAAAATAGGCATTGGGTATCTGTAAAGTAAGAATTTGTTTTGAAATGTTTTCGAACACGTTCTCTCGATTCAGTAAAGCTTTACCTACTTTAGTAGGAACTAGATATCCACTTTCATTTATGTATATATAAGCAAATGTTTTTAACATAGCGACCCATGTACGGCCTCCGGAACCATCAGTGCTAATAGTAGGTGTTTTTAATTCTCTATTTCCTAAGACTTCTTCATACTTCCTATGTAATTCTCGATTTCCTTTCCAAGGATGTTGAAAATTATTTGTGGCTTCTTGTAGTGCACTGAGAGCAAGAGCATGAAACTTGGGGTCCCTTTCTGGACGAGTAATAAACCATATCTTTCTTTCTGCCATACATGTTCCTCCTAATTACTTATGCAAGTCAATGTATTTTGTATGTATATGTATTGTCTATTCTTTATAATGCTAACACTCCTTATGGTAGCATATTTATTATAGAAATGGTTTTAATTTCTAGTATGTATTTTTATATTGAGAATAGCATTATGCTAATAGTTTATAGAGTCTGTGAAATAAAAATAAATTATTACTTAAAAGTGAAAATGTGATAAATATATTTGAGTATATTAAAATTTAATAAAAATTACTGAGTGATAAAAGGTCCTTTCGGATGTTATTTTATTGAATATATAGGAGTAAATGAAATATAATTGTTTTGTGTAGTTGTTAATTTTAATATTCAATTTTAAAAATGGAGGTATTTTTATGGCAAAGGCTGGAGATTGTTTTATAACCACTTTGAAAGATGCACACTTAAAATGGGGATCTCATAGACATACTCATACAAGAGGTGTTGTCTATGGGGAGGGATACTTACAGATACCAAAAAGTGAGGCGAAAAGAATAGGGATTTATAATAGTAATCATCCTGGACAGATGAATATCTTTACATGTAGTTCAGTGGATGGCTTTTTGAGGGAGGTTGAAGTAAAAGCATCTGGTTCTAGTGGACGTGGAGATGAGTATGCTAAGCAATTACAAGGTAATGGGGATTTACAATTGTTTGGGAAGTGGTTTAATCATATTAATGCCCAAGTTGGAGATAGAGTGAGAGTTACCTGGATTACTTCGACTGCTATTGTAATAGAGAAGATTTAATTTGAAAAACTATTGAATATATCTCTTAAATAAAGTTGTTTTTTCCTTGTATAATAATGCAATGTTTTAATAATGGTTATAGAAAAGGTATTCGGAATTTTAATATAAAAGAGCTTCTCTAGAGAGAAGTTCTTTTATATGTACAAAATAGTTTAGAAGTCTGGAGATATAATTATCAATGTTATCTTATAATGTTGAAATAAAAATTAGAAAAACACTGCTTAAAAATAGTTGTATGTAATTAAGCATTTGTTTTAAATATTAAAAAGGTGTTTATTTATGAGGCCAATTGATTTAAAAAAAGTAGAAAAGTTTAAAAAAAGTTTTCGGGCAAAGAAGAAAAAGGGAGAGCTCCTTGAATATATTAAAATGGGATATGAAACGAAGGGGATGGAATTTCATAGACTGTTTTTACATAGTGGATGTGCTTTGGGAATGAGTCTAGGTGATTTAAATCTTTTATTAGAGAAATTAAATTCGTTAAGCTTAGAAATTTACACCCTAATTGCCAAGGATATAGAATTTACAATTTATTTAAATAAAAAGATTGAGGGGTGTAATAATATAATTAAAGCGTCTTATTTAAATTCTAATAAGAAAATATGTATCGAGGATTTATTTTCTTATTTAGAATATATAAATTTCAATATGCGTAATAGCGGTATAGGTATAGATGATAAAACATATGAAAGTGAAATTCTTAATTCGCAATATAATCATCTTTTAGATAGTTTTCCAGGTATAATTGAATTTATCAAAGAGTATGGCATTAAAGCGAGGCTTAAAGAGCCAAAAAGAATTAATAAGGAATGTAAGACAATATATCAAGCAGTTGCTACTAAGTATTCTTTGAGGAACTTTTTTCTTTCACTATCAACAGAGCTAATAAAACCAGTAAAGCATGAAAATTATAAAGTGAAGGATATAGATGTAGGGACAGTGTTTTTTTTAAGACATAACTTACCATATTGGTCTAGTTTAGAAAGATATAGGGATCTGAATTTTACTTATCAACAGGATCATATTATAGATAGTCAAGAAATGGTTGACATAATGAAGAAAACAAAGAGCATAAAATCATATTCTGGAGGAAAGATTCTTCATATGGATCTTTCAAAGGAAAATAGTTGGAAAGCTGATACGGATATTTGGTCTGCATTCAAATTATTAGTTCCTATATATGGGGATGAGTGGGTTAAGTTTAGTGTGAAAAACTATGAAGTTGAGTATGTCATTAATGATTTATTAACTGTATACAAAGCTATATATAAATTGGCGTTAGATATTGAAGACAATATGGGGATGGATACTGGAAATTTTATAAAAATATATGGTGAAAAACAATTAATAAGATATTTAGGATTAGAGCAATCCCACAAGGTTTTGTTACAGTTTTTATCTTATGATTTAAATGCTAAACAAGAAAATACATCATTTCTTGTAAGGTATAAGCCATTAATGAGACGAGGAGATATATATTATATAATACCAGCTTGGATCCAATGTGTTGCACCTCAAAAAGCTATTGATAAAATTCTTTCAAGTGATGAGATTCAGCTACAACTGAATGATCAAACGAATAAAGGGTATGTGTTTGAAAAATCGATAGAGTCATTTTTTAACAAAATTAATATAAGTTTTAATAAATTAGATAGGGATGAAGCTAATGGCCTGCCGGAGATAGATGGTATGTTTGTATTAGGTGAATATATATTTATTTTTGATGCAAAAGCTACAATAAAGCCTGAAAATCTTGTAGAAGTTTATAATAATTTACAAGGTCATCTTTATAAGGCATATAATCAATTAGTTGAAAGGCTTAATGTACTAATGTCCAGTAAAAAAAATCAAGATCTTATAAAGGAGAAAACAGGACTTGATGTCTCGGGAAAGAGAATTGTTCCTTTTATATTATTAAATCACCATTATTTTAATGGTTATCGGGAATTAAAAATAAAAGGTGGGGATCAAGAATGCCATATACCTATTATTGATTTCTTTACTTTAAAACAGGTTATAGAATTTAGAAAGATACCTGTTTGGGAATATAATGAAAAGAGTGAAAGCTATTATAGAAGTGAAATTCCTTTTGAGAATTTTCAAAGTGGAATGGAATTATCTCTATATCTGTCGCAACAAATAAAAGGGATGATAAGTGAGGAGAAGCCAGCATATCAATTGATAGAGGAAGGAATTCTATTTAAAATCGTAAAACCTTTTAAATACAAGGCTAAATGAGAGTGATTTATCATTGTTTTTTGGGAGAGGGATATAAAAATAGAATTGAGGAATTGAGGAATT
>NZ_JAKUFF010000103.1:0-12086 GCF_022663305.1 Bacillus cereus group sp. BfR-BA-01408
ATAGATCGTTTTTATTGTGCTTCTTTTTTCTATTTTTTATTGTGTAAAAGGCAATTGCTGTACTTGCGATTACAATAATGGCTTTCTTCATATTCATTTACCCCTTTTTATTGTTGGTTTAATTCTTGGCTAACTGCTTTTGCATCAACTAAAGCGTGTAAAATCATTTTTACCATGTTCATCATATTCTTTCACTCCTTTTTATAGTTCGTTTAGTTCTTTTACAACTGCTTGTCCGTTCACTAATACCTCAAAGATTGCTTTTACGATTTCCTTCATCATGATTGTTTCCTCCTTTTGGTGTCTCTTTTGTTTACATCTTTATTGTATAGGGAGGCATCTTTTCGTACTATCGCTTTCCATTACGTGAACATAACAGTTTTGTAAGATTTGATGTCACTTATCGAAATGTTTAGTCTATCTTCATTATTTTCAGAAAAATGACTATTCAAACATGGAATGGGAAAGTATAATAAAGAAGTAAGTATTAAATTCCGTACGAAAGAGGTGAATGAGATGAAACGTTCTTTAGCTGCACGTGCCAAATTTTTAGATTTTATCTATTTTTGTCGTGCGATTTTTCATGATGTAGTTGTTAACGGGATACGTCTGCCCTTTTTTAACAATTGCATAGTAGCTATAGAACGATAGAAATCTCTTCACCCATTTTTAATAAACGTGTGAAAAGGGAGCTATTTAGCTTCCTTTTTCTATGCCGAAAACCATGGGGAGTGTTTCTTCCCCATGGTTTTTTATATTGAAAGGAGTACGGAAAATGACAATTTGTAGTGTAAATAATGTAAGGAAATCTTTTGGTGGAAACATCATATTTGAAAATATATCGCTTGAAATAAAGAATGGTGAACGTGTTGGATTAGTTGGTCGTAACGGTAGTGGGAAGACAACAATCTTTCAGCTTCTAACTGGAATGGAAAGTTTGGATGCAGGGGCCATTCATATGAAGAAAGGTACACGTATCGGTCATGTGGCACAAATTCCGAAATTTGATGAAAGTATGACTGTATATGAAGTATTGAGTTCCGCTTTTAAAATAGAAAAAGAATTAGAAAGAGAAATGCGTACTTTAGAAAAACATATGGCGGAAGAACAGGAATCTTCTGTTTTACAAAAATTAATGGAGAGATACGGAATCATCCAAGAAAAGTTTGCGTTTCTTGGTGGTTATGAAATCGAAGCGAACATTATGAAGGTAGCAAATGGTTTACAGGTGACAGAACTATTCCATCGATCATTTCTGGAGCTAAGTGGTGGGGAGCAAACAAAAGTAAGCCTTGCATACATGCTGTTGCAGAAACCAGATTTACTTTTATTAGATGAACCAACCAATCATTTAGATTTATTTGCAGTCGAATGGTTAGAGCAATTTTTAAAAGAATACAACGGAACAGTTATGGTTATTTCACATGATCGCTATTTCCTTGATGAAGTTGTAACGAAGATTTTTGATTTAGAAGATGGAGAGATTCACGTGTATCATACAAACTATTCTCAGTTTGTTGAGGAAAAGGAAGAAAGGTTGCTTCAGGAGTTTCAGGCTTATCAAGAACAGCAAAAGAAAATAAAGAAAATGAAAGAAGCAATTAAGCGACTACGTGAATGGGCAAATCAGGCGAATCCTCCAAATGAAGGATTGCATAAGAGAGCAAGAAGTATGGAACGTGCACTGGAACGTATGGAAAAACTAAAGAAACCTATTTTAGAACGAAAACAAATGGGACTTCAGTTTGAAGGGCAAGAGAGAAGTGGAAAAGATGTTGTTGTAATGAAAGAAGTGAGTAAAAGATTTGCGGAACATCTTTTATTTAACGAAGCAAATTTACATGTTCGTTTTCAAGAGCGTGCAGCTATCGTTGGTCGTAATGGTACAGGAAAGACAACGCTATTAAAGTTATTATTAGAAGAAATAGAACCAGACGCTGGAGAAATTCGAATTGGAAGTAGTGTGAAAATCGGTTATTTATCCCAGCATGCGTACGGAAATATGAAGAGTAATGTATTGGAGGCTTTCAGGGAATGTGTAGCTGTAACAGAGGGAGAAGCGAGACATATATTAGCTAAGTTTTTATTTTATGGTCCAGCGGTGTTTAAGAAAGTAACGCAACTGAGCGGTGGAGAAAAAATGAGGTTAAGACTTGCGCAACTTATGTATCAAGATATCAATTTTTTAATTTTAGATGAGCCAACAAATCATCTCGACATTGAATCAAGAGAAGTTTTAGAGGAAGCTCTTGAACAATATAATGGAACGATTTTAGCTGTTTCACATGATCGTTATTTTTTAAATAAGTTATTTGAAAAGACGTATTGGATTGATGAGTGTAAATTATTTGAGTTTGCAGGGAACTATGCATGGGCGCGTCAAAAGTGGGAAGAAAAAACCGAGACACAAGTAATAAAGCAGCGACGCCAAGGAAGAAAAGTATGGAAACAGTCCCTGTAAAAAAGAAAGAAGTTAGGAATATTGAGGAGATTGAAACTGAGTTAATGCATGTTGAAGAAGATATATATACGCTTGAGTGTAAGATGGAACAAGTAGTTGATGTTGAAATGCTTGAACAATTGTATGAAGAAAAAACGAAGAAAGAGTTGTTACGAGCGGAGTTATATAATGAGTTAGAGAATATTGTGGAGTGAAAAATAAAAAGCGAATCCTTTCAGTTTTACTGAAGGGATTCGCTTTTTTATACTGCTGTTTTGCTTTAAGAGATAAATAAAAGTTGTGTTTCACGTGAAACAGTAAATTTGATAAATCTTTGTTTCGTAACTTGCATAGGTTGTGAAACATAAATAGTGTTAGGAGCTTTTTAGATCGGCTAATTATTTCCCGAGACATAAGTATGTGTAACAGCAAAGCATGATTGAAAACAAAAAAACAGAGTTACAGCTTTACACGCTGAACTCTGTTTTCTGTTTGTGTCGTATCTTCTCTTGTCGAAATGATAATAGCGATCCCGAGCATAATAAAAAAAGCTAAAAAGAGGACGAACTTTGGGAAGAATGGGAATAGTAATAGCGCCCCGACTATCATAATTGTTAATAATACGTAGTGCAGGACGTATTGGAATAGGTTGTCCATGTTTTCGCCCCCTTTTTGGTTATTGGTTATTAGTATTCTATGTTTCATACGGAACGAATAGAAGTGAATTTTTAATTTTTTAATAAGAAATAAAAGAGAACGGTTGACATATTTAAAGGAAAGGAATAATCTTGAAATTAATTCATACTATTTTTATAGGAATAATTAATATAGTTGTAGAAAGGAGTCCTATGTTCCTACATCGTTAAAAATTAAGAAGGTAAAGGTGATAGTGCAATGAAAAATGTTTTTAAAGGAGCAATTGCTACATTTTTGAGTGTATCAGTATTACTAGCCGGATGTGGTCAAGAGGAAGCGAGTACAAACGAAGCTGGGAACGTACCGAAAGTAAAAGATGAATTTATTCAGGCAAGCGACAAAGCAAAAAGTCCCGTAAAAGCAAAAGAAAGAAAAGATACTTTTGTAGTTGGAATGCCGAGTCCTGGAGGGATATTCCTTCCGCACTTTATGGAGAATGGATGGGATGGTAATATAACGCAAGCTATCTTTGCACCTCTTGTTGGACTCGATAAGGAAGGAAAACCAATTCCAATTTTAGCGAAGAAGTGGGATATTTCGGAGGATCAGCTTACATACACGTTCTATTTGAAAGATGGTTTAAAGTTTAGTGATGGATCACCACTAACTGCAGATGATGTAGCATTTACATTAACGCTATTACACGATCCAACTTATAGTGGAGCGACTGATATAAGTCAAACAGCAATAAAGGGGGGGCAAGCGTATAAAGAAGGAAAGGCAACCTTTATTGAGGGAATTCAAGTCATTGATCCGAAAACAATTACGGTTACGACTGAAAAGGTAAATGCCCAAACACTATCATTAATCGGTGGAGAAGTTATATCTAAAGCTTATTACGGGAAAGAGTATAAACAAGGGCACCTGGAGTATTTAAAAGAGTTATATGGAAAACCGATGGGAGCAGGAGCTTATAAATTAGATAAATATATTCCTGGTCAAGAGGTTCGATTTGTAGCTAATGAAAATTATTTTGAAGGAAAACCGAAGATTGAGCACTTTATTTATAAAATTTCAAAAGGTGATACAAAGCTACAACAATTTCAAGCCGGGGAAGTAGATTATGATGGTTTTACGACAAATACGGAGACGATTGAACAGTTAAAGGATTTAGGTTTTGCCAATATTAATGTATATACAGGAAGCTCTTACGGCTACATTAAAATGAATTATAAGAAACCATACTTTAAAGATAAGCGTGTCCGCCAAGCATTTATTTACGGATTAGAGCGTCAAAAAGTTGTTGATACGTATTTCCAAGGTTATGCTTCACTCGTTAATGTACCGATTACGCCAGTTTCTTGGGCGTATACAGAAGAAGGTATTAATAAATATGAGTATAACTTAGAGAAAGCAAAGGAATTATTGGATGAGGCTGGATGGAAAGCTGGTTCAGATGGAATCCGCGAAAAAGATGGTCAAAAATTGAAGGTAAGTTATTTTGCTTCTTCTGCAAGTAAAATAAATGATGTAATGATCCCGGTGATGAAAGAGGATTATAAAAAGCTTGGTGTAGAGTTTAACCCAGAATATATGGACTTTAATACGATGATTTCAAAAGTGATAAAAGGTGATTATGATTTAGCAATGGTATCTACGCCAATGATTGATGATCCGAGTGGAACAATTGAGGAGTTTGTTTCAACAAGTAAACGAAACTATGATGGATACCATAATCCGAAAGTAGATGAATTAGCGAAGCAGGCACTAGAAACATTAGATATTGAAAAACGCAAAGAAATTTATAAAAAGTTGTACCAGGAGTTGAGTGAAGATCCGCCTGTAATCTTCTTAAATAATAGTAAAGTTGTGTCTGCACATCATGCACGCATTCAAGGATTACAAGAAGATAACTATAACGGTATCTTGTTAAGTTTACCTAAATTAAAGATAGAACAATAATTTTGAAAAAATTCTCAAAATATTTTTTAGAAAGAATTGACAAAATATAACGGAAGATATAAGCTAATAACCATAAAGTCTACCGGAAAGGTCGGAATAGGATTGTTACCCCTCAAAAACATCTATTTTTTTACGATTAAAACCGACTTTTCCGATTGGCTATAAATGTGCTGTGGGAGGCATACATAAGCTAATAAGTTCAAAGGGTATCACTATTAAAAAGTTAGGGTGGGGACAATGAAGAAAAAGACAAAAAAATGGGCTGGTGTATTTTCGGTATTACTGAGTAGTTCGCTTGTGTTATCTGCTTGTGGGGGACAGGAAGAGACGGCTTCTACAGAACCGGTAAAAAAACAAGACTTAAAAGACGCTAAGATTGAATCAATTCCAGCTACAGATAAAAAGAAAAGTCCAGAGAAAGCAAATCAGCGAAAGGATACTTTTATTACGGCTATTTCTAAGCCAGGGGGAGTTTTCCTTCCATATTTCCAAGAGAATGGTTGGGATGGAAATGTAACGTCTGTAATTTTTGCATCACTAGTAACAACAGACAAACAAAGTAAACCTATTCCGGACCTTGCAGAAAAATGGGATATTTCTGCTGACCAGTTAACATATACATTCCATTTACGTAAAAATCTAAAATTTAGTGATGGTTCGCCTTTAACGGCTGAGGACGTAGCATTTACATTAACACTACTTCATGATAAAGCGTATGAAGGTGGAATGGACATTGCTCAGTATGCTGTTAAAGGTGGAAAAGAATATAAAGAAGGAAAAGCAACTTCTATTGAAGGAATTCAAGTTGTTGATCCACAAACAATTAAAATTACAACTGAAAAAGTTAATTCACAGGCGCTAATTAATTTAGGTGGTCCAGTGCTATCAAAAGCTTATTATGGAAAAGATTATAAACAAAATACAAGTTTAGACTATTTAAAAGCATTATATGGGCAACCAATTGCGGCGGGTCCATATAAATTTGAAAAATATGTTCCAGGTCAAGAAGTACGCTTTGTTGCTAACGAACATTATTATGCAGGTAAACCAAAAATCAAAAACTTTATTTACAAAATCACATCAGGTGATACTGGATTCCAATTATTCCAAACCGGTGAACTGGACTATAGTGGATTTAGAGCAAATCCTGAGAATATAGACCAATTAAAAGGATTAGAGTTTGCAAACATTAATCTTGAATCATCAAGTGATATTGCTTATATCTATGTAAATAATAAGAAATCGTATTTGAAAGATAAAAAGGTACGTCAAGCACTTACTTATGGATTAGACCGTAAGAAGTATGTGGATACAGCTTTACAAGGATATGGATCTGTTGCTAACGTACCAATTGCGCCAGTTTCATGGGCATATACAGAAGAAGGTATTAATAAATATCCACACGACGTAGAAAAGGCTAAAAAATTATTAGATGAGGCTGGTTGGAAGGTAGGTTCTGACGGGGTTCGTGAAAAAGATGGTCAAAAATTAAAATTAACATACTACGCATCAAATACAGGTAAAACAAATGATATCTTTATTCCAATTGCAAAAGAAAGTTACAAAGAAATCGGTGTTGAATTAAATCCAGAGTTGATGGACTTTAATACGATGCTTTCAAAAGTAGGGAAAGGTGACTACGATTTAGCGGCAGTTTCAACACCAGGAATTAGTGATCCAAGTGAAGTTGTAAGTGATTACTTATCGACTAATCCAAAAAGTGATACGGGTTATAGTAATCCGAAAGTAGATGACTTGATTGTAAAAGGTATAGGGACGACAGATATTGAAAAACGTAAAGCAATTTATAAAGAACTGTATAAAGAGTTAAGTGATGATCCACCAGTTATTTTATTAAACTATCGTAAACTACTGTATGCTCATAATGCACGTATAAAAGGAATTGATCCAGAAAAGTACGATAGCATCAGTTCTAACTTACCAGTATTATCTATTGAACAATAAGGATTGACCTAAATAATAGAAGACGTTTTTTCACACAGCAATGGAATGGTAGCTGTTTTGAAAAAATGTTCTTCTATTTTTAAGTAAATAGGATTGGGGAGACAAAAGGTGAAAACATATATCATTCGTAGGTTCCTTCAAATGATCCCTACATTGTTTGGTACATCTATTATTATTTTTTTCTTATTTGCACTTTTGCCGGGAGATTATATTGATTCAAATCCAAAGTTAACACCAGAGAGAGCCCAAGAATTAAGGGAATTATACGGCTTAAACAAACCAATTATTGAAAGGTATTTTCATTGGTTAGTGAATGCTTTGCATGGTGATTTTGGATTTTCTTTACAGTATCAAGAACCGGTAACTTCATTACTTAATAAATTCATTTGGAATACATTTATTGTTGCTGTTGCAGCTTTATTTTTCACTTGGATTATTGCTCTTATTATTGGGGTTATTTCTGCAACAAAGCAGCACTCTTGGTTTGATAGATTGGTAACAATCGGTGTCTTTGCAGCAATGTCATTTCCATCATTCTTTATCGGACTATTTTTAATTAAATTATTAGCAGTTGATTTAAAGTTATTACCTATTGGTGGCATGATTGATATTGGGAGTAACTCAACAGGGATAGCATACATATTAGAAGTATTACGTCATATGATTCTACCTGTATTTATTTTAACGCTTCTTGGTGTAGGATCGTTAACACGATATTTTAGAACCGGCATGTTGGATGTTATTAGACAAGATTATATTCGTACCGCTCGTGCAAAAGGTTTAAAAGAAAGAACTGTTATTTATAAACATGCATTGAAAAATGCAATTTTGCCAGCAATTACATTACTCGCTTTTGAATTACCGGGTTTATTTTCAGGAGCTATTATTATTGAACAGATTTTTAATTGGCCAGGGATTGGGAGTATTCAATTAGAGGCATTAAACTTCCGTGATTATACCGTATTAATGGCGTTTACAATGTTTCTTTCTTGTTTAACAATTATGGCTAATTTCTTAGCTGATATTGTATATGCGTTTGTTGATCCAAGAATTCGATTGAAGTAAAGGGGGGAAAGATATGGAGACTATTACACCAATAATAGGGAAAAAGAAAGAACGGAAAAAGAAAAATGAATCATCACCATGGCGCCAAGCGTATAAAAAAATCAAGAAAAATAAGATGGCACTGTGTGGCTTATACGTTTTAATATTTATGTTTTTATTTAGTTTTATCGGTCCAATCTTTTCACCATATGCAGATGGGAAAGTACAAGTAACACAAATTAATAAACCGCCCAGCCTGTCACATTGGCTTGGAACAGACCAGTTGGGGCGGGATATTTTAACTAGACTTATGCAAGCAGGGCGTATTTCATTAACAATTGGTTTAGCGTCGATGCTACTATCCGTTATACTAGGAGCTTTATTAGGAGCAATTGCTGGTTTTTATCGAGGGGTTGTGGATCATTTAATTATGCGTGTTGCGGATGTGCTAATGTCCATTCCGGGATTACCGCTACTTATTA
Organism: Bacillus cereus group sp. BfR-BA-01408; assembly: GCF_022663305.1. Taxonomy (NCBI): domain Bacteria; kingdom Bacillati; phylum Bacillota; class Bacilli; order Caryophanales; family Bacillaceae; genus Bacillus; species Bacillus cereus group sp. BfR-BA-01408. Next base: position 8,530 of record NZ_JAKUFF010000103.1, read on the forward strand.
TAATGGGAGCGATTTTATCAGAATGGAAATTACCATCAGAATACCGTTTATATGTTGTAATGATTATTTTAAGTTTAGTAGGATGGCCAGGGCTTGCTCGTCTTGTGAGAGGACAAATTTTAACATTGCGGGAGCAAGCCTTTATGCAAGCAGCAGATGTATTAGGATTAAAGGATTCTCGAAAAATTATTCATCATTTAATTCCTAATGTCTTTCCGTTACTTATTGTTGTAGCAACTTTGGGCGTGGCTGGATCTATTTTAAGTGAGTCCGCACTAAGCTACTTAGGTCTCGGAGTCGTCCCACCTACACCGTCATGGGGGAATATGATTAGCGCAGCTAACTCATTAATTGATTTCCAAAAGCGTCCGTGGTTATGGATTCCGCCTGGTTTTGCAATTTTTATAACAGTTGTATCCATTAATTTACTTGGTGATGCACTTCGTGATGCGTTAGATCCAAAGATGAGACGGTAGGTGAGGGAATATGAGTAAAGCGGTAGTAGAGTTGAAAGACTTACAAACACACTTTCAGACAGAAGAAGGAACAGTAAAAGCTGTGAATCATGTTAGTTTTACAGTTCGAGAAGGTGAAACTGTTTGTGTTGTAGGTGAATCTGGTTGCGGGAAAAGTGTAACGGCTTTATCTATTATGGGACTTATTGCTGAATCAGGCAGTGTAGTAGGAGGAGATATTTTATATGAAGGAAAAAGTCTTTTAGGAATGAAAGAGAAAGAGCTTCGTAGTTTACGAGGGAATGATATTGCGATGATTTTCCAAGAACCGATGACATCGCTAAATCCAGTATTTACTGTAGGGGAACAAATTGTAGAGACGTTAAGGGAGCATGAACTGCTTAGTAAAAATGAAGCATATAAGAAGGCGATTGAGTTAATTCGTAAAGTCGGCATAGCTCGTGCGGATGAAATCGTCCATTCTTATCCACACGAACTAAGTGGTGGTATGTTACAACGTATTATGATTGCTGTTGCACTTAGTTGTAATCCTAAGTTATTAATTGCGGATGAACCGACAACGGCTCTTGATGTTACGATTCAGGCTCAAATATTGGATCTACTAAGACAAGTGAAAGAAGAATTTAAAACGTCGATTTTATTAATTACACATGACTTAGGTGTCGTAGCGGAAATGGCTGATTATGTTGTCGTTATGTATGGCGGGAAAGTTATTGAAGAAGCCCCAGTACTAGAGATATTCAAAAATCCGAAACACCCGTATACGAAAGGTTTGTTGAAATCAAAACCAGTAATGGGTAAACGAATAGATAAACTATATTCTATTCCAGGGCAAGTTCCTAATTTAGTTGGTTTGGATGAGTTTTGCTACTTTAGCGGCCGTTGTGAGCATTGTATGGAAATATGTAAAGAAGAGGCGCCAAGTTTGAATGTACATGATGAGAATCATAAAGTTGCTTGCTGGTTATATGAGGAGCGTGCGGAACAATGAGTGAACCATTATTAGAAGTAAAGAACTTAAAAACATATTTTCCAATTAAAGGCGGCATATTTAGTAGAACGGTTGGACATGTAAAAGCAGTTGATGGGGTAAGTTTTACTATTAATAAAGGTGAAGTATTCGGCCTCGTTGGTGAATCGGGAAGCGGAAAAACGACGATAGGAAAAACAATTTTACGTCTCGTTCAAAAAACGGAAGGGGAAGTGAAGTTTAAAGGGCAAGATGTTCACTCTTTATCTAAGGAAGAATTGAGAAAACATCGTCCTAATATGCAACTTGTTTTCCAAGATCCATTTAGCTCATTAAATCCGAGAATGAGAATTGGGGAAGCGCTTGGTGAGCCGATGTTAGCTCACGGATTAGCGACGAAAGAAAATGTTCGTGAGAAGGTGACAGAAGTATTAGAGTTATGTGGCTTAGCTCCATATCATATTGACCGGTACCCTCATGAGTTTTCTGGTGGACAACGTCAACGTATCGTTATCGCAAGAGCTATGGTATTAAATCCAGAATTTATTGTAGCTGACGAACCTGTGGCAGCACTAGATGTATCTATTCAAGCACAAATCATTAATTTATTTAGTGAGTTACAGGAGAAAAAAGGACTATCTTATTTATTCATTTCACATGATTTAAGCGTAGTAGAGCATTTATGTACGAAGATTGGAATTATGTATTTAGGAACGATTGTGGAAACAGCGCCACGTGATGAGTTATTTATAAATCCACTTCATCCGTATACAAAAGCATTGTTATCCGCTGTGCCAATACCAGACCCAACAGTGAAGCGAGAGCGAATTATACTAGAGGGTGATATTCCAAGTCCAGCGAATCCACCTTCAGGTTGTCGCTTTCATACACGTTGCCCATTTGCAACAGATATTTGTAAACAAACGGTACCAGAATTCCGTAATGTTGGTGAAGAGCACTTTGTTGCTTGTCATCATGTATAAAAGAGAAGGACCCTTTCAGAAACTGAAAGAGTCCTTTTTTTATTTACTAGATGAAGTTTGTTTCAATACAAATTGCTCGATTGCATGAGCAACACCATGTTCATTGTTTGTTAATGTTACAACATCACATAGTTTTTTTACATCTTCTTCAGCATTTCCCATTGCCACTGATAAGCCAGCTACTTGTAACATTGGCACATCATTAAAGTTGTCCCCGATTGCAATAGTATCTTCAATTGGTATATTGAAATAAGCGGCCATTTCTTGTAGACCGTTCCCTTTATGACCATGCTTATCCATAATTTCTACATTAGTAGGAGCGGATGCTGTAACTGAAATATCGGTGTCTTCTTGTAACACGCTTAATAGCTGTGTACGATGCTCTGCGTTAAACGTCAAAATGAAGAATTTAGATATTTCTAATTCTGGATTATTTACAACATCTTCGATTTTTTGGAAATCAGTAATTAAGTTTGATTTCTTTTGTTTTTCTGTAATTCTTTCAAGTTCCTCAAGTGTAACATCTAGTGTATGCTTGTTCTCTTCGAACGCTTGCATGACTTGATCTTGCCATGTATATGGAGAATAAACTCCTTTATTCGTATATAGCTTATAAGGAAAACCTTCAGATTCTAGTAATTTTGCAAGCTTGTATACTTTATCGTTTTGTAAACAACGCGAGTTAATTACTTTTCCATCCACATAAACAATTGCCCCATTGCTCGCTCCAACCGGAAGAGATAGTTTATATTCTTCCAATAATTTTAAAGCATCTTCTTTTGCACGACCAGAACAAATCATAACTATATGACCAGCCTCTTTTGCAGTTTGGATAGCTTGTAAGTTCTCGCTGGAGATTTCAAGATTAGATGATAGTAGTGTACCATCCATATCTAATGCGATTAATTTCAAAATGACCACCTCTTTGTTTTTATTATACATAGTTATATGGAGGAAACATATAAACTTATCTTGGAAAGATTGTATTTTATCTCGCATGAACTATCAGTAAGAATTTGATAGATTCCACTTTATTAATGAAAGATTTATGTTAATTTGTAACAAAAGTAGAGGTGGATATGGGGATGTTTCGTTATATGACTGTAATATTACATGAATGTTACAAAC